>JAZUKS010000117.1:0-2241 GCA_045643405.1 Bacteroidaceae bacterium
CTCCTGACTTCGGGAATTTCTCCAAAAATGCAATATTTCTCAAAAAACGCTATTGATTTTCAAGTAATTTCTTAAAAAGCATCGGTGATTTGGGTGACTCAGCCGTTTTTTTCCGTATCTTTGCATCATGTTTGTGCGCAAGAAGAAAAACCGGACAGGTAGCATCAGCGTGGTCGTCATTGATAAAAGTTGTGGCGGCTATAAGGAAATCAAGAATTTTGGAGTTGTCTCGTCTGAAGAAGAGGCGGATGTGCTCTGCGCAAGGGCTCGTAAGTGGATCGGCACGTATGGAGGCCAGCAAGTGTTCGACTTTGGCAAGACAGATGTAGAGGAGCGTGAGCAGGAAGAGACTAATCGTGCGTTTGCCAATATCGATGCGGTTCTGATGAATGCACCTCAACTCATTCTGAATCCCATCTATGACAGTATCGGCTTTGACCGCATCCCAGATGAGGTGCTCCGCCACCTTGTAATAGCAAGAATATGCCAACCGCAGAGCAAAATGGCTACCATTGATTACCTGCGCTCACATTTCGAGGAGGACTACACACCGGACAAGATATACTACTACATGGATAAGCTGTACAACACCCGACAGGAGCTTGTACAGGAGATAAGTGTGGAGCACACCCGAAGAATCCTCGGAGGCAATATCGGCATCGTATTCTACGACTGTACTACAATCTATTTTGAGTCATTCGTCCGTGACAAACTTTGCGAACCGGGATTTTCAAAAGACGGCAAGAGCAAGGAGAACCAGGTGGTGATCGGCCTTCTGGTGAGTGCTGGCGGCTATCCTTTGGCCTATTCCGTGTTCTGTGGCAGCCAGTACGAGGGTTTTACCATGATACCCGTCGTGGAGGACTTTGTAACCCGTTTTCAGCTGAAGGATTTCGTCGTAGTGGCGGATTCCGGACTGATGACGAAGAAGAACGTCACACTGCTTCAGAGCAGCAAATACAAGTATATCCTTGGCGCACGCATCCGCAACGAGGCAAACGCGATACGAGAATGGATACTTTCTAGAGACAAGCAGGAAGGCACCTACTATGAATATGAGAAGCAGCACACCGTTACCACATCAGATAGCGATGAGCCTCAGATTATCAAAGAGCGCCTCATCATCACCTATTCCGCCAGCAGAGCGAAGAAGGATGCAGACAACCGGAACCGTGGTGTAGAGAGGCTCAGGAAAGCATTTGGCTCAGGAACGATCAAGAAAGAAAGCATCAACCGCAGAGGCTACAACAAATTCCTTGAGATTACGCAAGATGTCGGCATTGTTATCAATGAAGACAAGGTCGCGGAGGATGCAGCTTGGGATGGTTGGAAGGGGTACATCACTAACACTACAATTGAAGCAAATGAAGTTGTTGCCCAATACCATGGCCTATGGGTAGTCGAAAGGGCATTCCGTATCACGAAAGGTAACCTCGAGGTACGCCCCGTATTTCATTTCACTCCAAGACGCATCGAAGCACACATCTGTATATGCTTTATAGCCTACAAGGTCTACAAGGAATTGGAACGTATCATGAATCTCATGAAATTCCATCTTAGTGTGGACAAGGCACTGGAAATCGCCAAGACCATACCAACAGTCACCATGCGTATGCCCTACAACGGCAAAACTCAGACTCAAACGCTCTTCCTAACGCCCGAGCACCAAGCCATCAAGCCACTTTTCGACTTGAAAAAGTATTTCGGGTGACGCATTCCCGAAGTCAGGAAAATAATACTTTTTCATTATTTAGTTTGTTTAGGGTTTGTGCACTCATAAAGAGTACGCTGCATTCTGGCAGTGCGCATCTGGAAGAATTGCGGCGCAAAGATAAAGCCTTTCGTCAACCCCTGCAAGGCCTTGGGACAGACACCTCGGAATGTGGGATATTTGCCAAAGTTGGGACAGAAAGAAAGCTTCTCTCAGGATGATACATGATGTTACAAAAGTGGGATTCTCTTTTCCAAAAGACAGTTATTCCTTTCCAAATATCCCGTTTAACGATATTTAGAGCCAGGTTTTTGTGTTTTTCCTTAGTATGTCGTATCTTTGCGCTGTTATTAATTGTCATTTATGAAACCTATTCCTCGCATCGTCATTTCTGACTATCTGTGTTACGGCGTCGGATTCTTCTTGTTTATCGTTCTGCTCGAACCATTTGGTACACGGGACTTTATCCAGGCCAATGTGAATCCGTATTATTTCTATGTGGTTGAGGCTGTCTGCTTCTTCCTCATCTT
>JAZUKS010000118.1:0-48848 GCA_045643405.1 Bacteroidaceae bacterium
CTCAAAAAAAGGCGGATAACGCAAGGGCTCTCTTGTGGGAGAGCTTGTCTCTCGTTTGCGGTTGCAAAGGTACGACAATTTTGCAAACCCACCAAACATTTCGGAAACTTTTTATGAAAAAAATGTGTTTTTTAGCATAAATGACGAAAAAACAACATACACCCACATCACACACCTTATTTATATACGTATGCACGCGCGAAGAACGAAATAAACGAAAAACGTCGCGTCACAAAAAAGTGACACGACGTCAAAAATATCATTTTATCTCTAAAACTCGTTTTTTACTTTGCGTTAGCCACAAACTTCTTGTCCATAACATAACCTGCGATAGTCTTGCCACCGTTGTAAACACGAGCATACAAGAAAACCTTGTTAGAATCCATTACGTCGTCCCAAGTAATAAGACCATCCTCGTCCATGAGACTTGAGTTAGTAGTATTAGATCTGCTTGCGAACTTAAAGGTTGTCATATCGCCATCCTTGCTGATAGAAACCTTGATACCTTCCTCGGTGACACCCTCGAATGACTCAGGCATGGTCTTCTCGCAAGCACCCAGGTCAGCAATAGGAGCTGCCTTGTCAGCAGACTGGTCAGCCAACATGTAGTTGTCCTTGGTGATAGCTACACCCACAAACTTGCGCATTACATCAAACTGCTCAGGCTCGTCTGCCCAGCCACGCTCCATTGTTTCCTCCTCAGTGAGATCGCTAGCAGCAGATTCTGCACCCTCACCCTCTGCAGCAACAACCTCAGTGCTATCAGCACCATCTGCAGGAGCCTGCTTCTTACCACAACTCATGAATGAGCAGCTTACTGCTGCCAAAGCCAAAACAAATAACTTTTTCATTTCCTTTAAAATGATTTAAATGTTAAATAATAAAATTAAAAAATAAATATTCAAAAGACCTCTTCCCCCATCAGCTCAAAAGAGCATGAAGGGGAAAGGGGAATTTGTTGCCTAGTTTATGCCTTGCGGTAGCTATCGAGCTGAGCTACATCCATGCGGCTAACCCACAGGTTGTGCTTCTCGATTTCAGCCTCTGCATAGTTAACGTAAACATTAAGAGACTTGCCGAAGAGTTCGGGAGCCTTGCTTGCATTCTGCATCAAAAGGTGGCACATGATAATGTCAGCAGCCATCTCATAGAGGTGACGAGCGCAGATATCATGAAGATCCTCGTCGCCAGCTTCCTTGACAGCATTGACACAAGCATTGTACTTCACAGCCATAGCCTTTACACGCTCCTTGTAAGCCTCGTACTCAGCAGCAACAGGCCACTGCTCATAATCGCTGATAACCTGGCTGTAGAAACCGTTGGTTACATAGCGGATAGCCGCAACTGTCTGCAACTGAGTGGTACCCTCGTAGATAGAAGTGATACGAGCGTCGCGGTAGATACGCTGGCAAGCATACTCGAGCATGAAACCAGAACCACCGTGAATCTGGATACAGTCATAACCATTCTGGTTAGCGTACTCAGAGTTCATACCCTTAGCCAGAGGAGTGAAGGCATCAGCCAAACGGCTGAAGGTCTTCTGCTCAGCACGCTCTTCGGGAGTGAGTTTGCGCTCGCGAGCGATGTCATCGAGAGCCTTATAGATATCAACGTAACGAGCTGTCTGATAAAGGAGAGCACGACCAGCGTCGAGCTTAGCCTTCATAATGGCCAGCATATCATAAACAGCGGGGAACTCGATAATAGCCTTACCGAACTGCTTACGGTCCTTAGCGTATGCCATACCCTCGTTGTAAGCTGCCTGAGAAAGACCTACTGACTGAGCAGCAATACCCAGACGAGCACCATTCATCAAAGCCATAACGTACTTGATAAGACCCATCTTACGGCTACCGCAGAGTTCTGCCTTAGCATTCTTGTAAACGAGTTCACAGGTTGGTGAACCATGGATACCCAACTTATTCTCAATGCGACGAACGTCAACGCCACCATCGCGCTTGTCATAGATAAACATAGAAAGACCACGACCATCGCGAGTGCCCGCCTCTGAACGAGCCAACACGAGGTGAATGTCAGAGTCACCATTGGTGATGAAACGCTTAGAACCGTTCAAGCGCCAGCAGTTGTTCTCCTCGTCAAAGGTTGCCTTGAGCATAACGCTCTGGAGGTCAGAACCAGCATCGGGCTCGGTGAGGTCCATTGACATAGTCTCACCAGCGCAGATACGGGGGATGAAACGACTGTGCTGATCCTCGTCACCAAACTCATAAAGAGTCTCGATACAATCCTGGAGTGACCAGATGTTCTCAAAACCAGCATCACCAGCAGAAACGATTTCGTTAGCTGCAGTATATACGGTATTGGGAAGGTTCAAACCATTGTAGCGACGAGGCATGGTCATACCATTCATGCCAGCCTTGATCATTGCATCAAGGTTCTCGTAGGTCTTGCTTGCATAGCGCACGCGACCATTCTCGCAGTGAGGGCCCTCTGCATCTACATCCTCAGCATTGGGAGCAACGATGTTGGCAGTTACGTCACCAACGATCTCAAGAACGCGATCGTAGTTGTCCATTGCGTCGGCGAAGTCCTGAGGAGCCTCATCATAATTATCTTTATCAGCGTATTCACGCTCTTTGAGGTCCACGATGCGCTGCATCAATGGACTGTTCTCCATTTCGAATTTAATCTCGGGAACGTCTGTATAGAAATTTGCCATTTCTTCTTGGGTTTTGAGGTTTTGAGGTTTTGAGGTTTTGAGGTTTGGCTACGCAACGTCTATTAGAAACCATACAAGCGAAGCTACCTTACAACCTCACAACCTTATAACCTTACTTAGAATTCTTCTTATAATACTTAATGAGCTTGGGAACAACCTCCTCAACGGTACCGTTGATGATGTAGTCAGCGATGGTGTTGATGGGAGCATTCTCATCATTGTTGATAGAGATGATGATACCACTCTCCTTCATACCAGCAACGTGCTGGATAGCACCGCTGATACCGCAGGCAATGTACACCTTAGGACGAACGGTAACACCAGTCTGACCAATCTGCAAGTCGTGATCGCAGAAACCTGCGTCAACGGCAGCACGGCTGGCACCAACCTCACCATGGATAACCTTAGCCAACTCGAAGAGCATATCGAAGCCTTCCTTTGAACCCATACCATAACCACCGGCAACGATGATGGGCGCACCCTTCAGGTTGTTCTTGCTAGCCTCTACATGACGGTCGAGCACCTTAACGACATATTCAGTCTCAGGTACATATTTTGCCACATCGTGGTTGATAACCTCACCCTTGTAGTTCTCGTCGAGAACCTCAGCCTTCATCACACCGCTACGTACGGTAGCCATCTGGGGACGATGCTCGGGGTTTACGATAGTTGCAACGATGTTACCACCGAATGCGGGACGAATCTGATAAAGCTGCTGTTCGAAGTGCTTCTTAACGGGCTTGCCATCAGCATCCTTGCCAACGGTCATGTCGAAATCGCCAATCTCAAGCTCAGTACAGTCAGCAGTAAGACCACTGAAAAGAGCAGAGCTTACACGAGGTCCGAGGTCGCGACCGATTACGGTAGCACCCATCAAGCAAATCTGAGGCTGCTCCTCCTTGAAGAGGTTAACAACCAAAGCGGTGTGAGGATTGCTGGTGTAGGGGAAGAGGCCCTCAGCATCAAATACGTGAACCTTGTCTACACCATACTTCATTACCTGTGCCTCAACGCCCTTCAAGCCGCTACCTGCACAGATACACTCAAGCTGAACGCCGAGCGTATTGGCCAACTTACGACCCTTGGTGAGCAACTCGATGCTCACATCGGCAACTGTTGTGCCTTCAATCTCGCAATATACAAATACGTTATTCATATTAGCCAATAATCTTTTCGTTCAACAATTCAATGATCAAACCCTCAACGTCAGCATCGCTGGCAGTCATGGTGCGGCTATCCTTAGCCTTGAACACGATGTTCTGTACAGCCTTAACGTTGGTGGGAGAACCTGCCTTACCAACCTGGTTGAGGTCAGCATCAATGTCGGCAGCACCCCACTGTGCGATATTCAAGAAAGGCTTCTTCTCGATGAGAGCAGCATACTTGTCAGCGTTCTCGGGAGTACGCTCAGCAGCTACAGTAGCATTCTTGTACTTCATCACACGCTTAGCGTTGCGGGGACGGCAGGGAGCAGCAGAACCGTTTACGGTAACTACGAGAGGCAGAGGAGCCTCAACGGTCTCAACACCACCGTCGATGTGACGCTTGATGACAATCTTCTTTGCCTCAGCGTCTACAGAGAGAATCTCCTCAGCATAGGTTACCTGAGTAAGACCGAGCTTCTCTGCAATCTGGGGACCTACCTGAGCGGTATCACCATCGATAGCCTGACGACCACCAAGAATGATGTCGAAGTCACCAATCTTGCGGATTGCCTGGCTCAGGGTGTAACTGGTAGCCAAGGTATCAGCACCACCGAGGCAACGGTCGGTTACTACGAAACCCTCGTCAGCACCACGATACAAAGCCTCGCGGATAACGTCTGCAGACTTGGGAAGACCCATAGTTACAACTGAGATGGTAGAACCAGGGAACTGATCCTTGAGGCGGAGAGCCTGCTCCAAGGCATTCAGGTCCGCGGGGTTGAACACAGCAGGAAGGGCAGCACGATTGACGGTGCCTTCGGGGGTCATTGCATCAGGACCCACATTGCGTGTGTCGGGAACTTGCTTAGCAAGTACAACAATTTTCATAATTTTCTTTTATTTAGAATTATTATAGTTTTTCAATTTTTTCATGATGTTTTGTTGGTTTTCGGGGTGGTGTCAACCAGGAAAAACCAAGAGGCACTTCTAAACCGAGCACAAAGATACACATTTTCTTTTAAATTGTGCAATTTTTAGCATAAAAAGTAACGTTTACGGCACCTAATCACACAAAAAAGCGAAAAACAAGCCACACATCTTTATATTTATAAGAGTTTTTACTACCTTTGTATTCAGTTTATAACAATTCTGCATCTAGTCCTACCCGCATCCAGCACCCGAGGTGCACCGCACCATTACACGTAAATCTACGAGGAAAGCACGGAGAAACGTAGGCACTGAACGCAGGAACCAAACATACTA
The DNA here is from genome assembly GCA_045643405.1 of Bacteroidaceae bacterium. Lineage (GTDB taxonomy): Bacteria > Bacteroidota > Bacteroidia > Bacteroidales > Bacteroidaceae > Physcousia. Next base: position 5,089 of record JAZUKS010000118.1, read on the forward strand.
ACTCATAAATTACTCGCATGAGAAGCAAAAAACTCATATTATCAGCCGCTTTGTCATTCTTTACATTGTGTGCATCTGCCCAGAAACCCAAGCTCGAGGGCATGGAAGACGTCAACAAGGTAGTCGACCTCACGCTCGACTCTCTCGAGAAAGCCTCCACGGCTCGTCCCGTAGCAGGTTCCAGTCGCAAGGGCAATAATCCCGTGCTCTTCCTAGTTGGTAACTCTACTATGCGAACCGGCACCTTGGGCAATGGAAACAATGGTCAATGGGGATGGGGATTCTATGCCCACCAATACTTTGACGAGAACAAAATTACGGTAGAGAACCAGGCACTTGGAGGAACGTCAAGCCGTACCTTTTACACCAAGCTATGGTCTGACGTGAAGAAAGGCATCCGTCCTGGCGATTGGGTCATCATAGAACTCGGTCACAATGACAACGGTCCCTTTGACGAGGGACGTGCCCGAGCCTCTATCAAAGGTATCTCTGCAACGGATTCACTTGAAGTAACCATCAAGGAGACCGGCGTCAAGGAGACCGTATATTCATACGGAGAGTACATGCGACGCTTTATCCGCGAGACAAGAGCGTTGGGAGCACACCCCATTCTGATGAGTCTGACTCCCCGAAACGCATACGACGAGAACAAAAAAGTGGTTCGCGTCAACGAAACCTTTGGCCTTTGGGCCAAGCAGGTTGCAGAGGAGATGGGATGCCCATTCATTGACCTCAACGAGATTTCTGCAAAGAAGTACGACGAGATGACCGAGTGGAAGTTCAACTACCACTTCTACCTCGACCACATCCATACCTCCGCTTTTGGCGCACAACTCAATGCACGTTCGGCGGCGGAAGGCATCATGGGATGCGCTGACCTTGAGATTCAGGCATTGAAAGCCATGATGATAAACACCGAGCTCCCCACAACCGGCGTTAAGCGCGAGAAGGGCAAGCCCGTTGTCTTCATCACCGGCGACTCTACCGTCAAGAACGAAGACAAGGACGAAGATGGTATGTGGGGATGGGGCGCTGTGGCCAGCGACATCTTCAACACCAAGAAGATTACCATACAGAACTCGGCACAGGCAGGACGCTCATGCCGTAGTTATTTGCGCGAGGGACGCTGGGACAAGGTGTACAACGATATCCTGCCAGGCGACTTCGTGCTCATCCAATTCGGGCACAATGACGCGGGCAACGAACTTGCCCACGGCAAGGCGCGCAACGACATAACCGGCACGGCCGATTCCAGTCACGTATATCGCGTCAGAACCAACGACGAGGTACGCAACGAGGTGGTTTACACCTTCGGTTGGTACCTTCGCAAAATGATTGACGACGTGCGCCAGAAGGGAGCCACCCCCATACTCGTCAGCCTAACGCCACGCAACGAGTGGACCGTAACTCCCGCCTTTGGCCGTGGCCGTAAGCCAAAGCCTGCCCAAGTGTCGATTGAGCGAAGAAACGACAGCTTCGGCAAGTGGTACCGAGAGGTGGTCGAGCAAACCGGTGTAGAATTCGTTGACTTGCACAACATCAGCGCAAACGAGTTCGACAAGTTAGGTCGCGATGCCACTCAAGAGTACTACAAGAAAGACCACACACACACTTCAAAGAAGGGTGCAAAACTCAATGCACAAAGCATCGCCAAGGGATTGAAAGACATCAAGTCTCCTCTGGCCAAGTATCTGAAATAAAAACAAACAAAAACTAAAACTAAACCATACCCAAACAAAAACTGCATTATGACTAAAAGTATTATATCTCTGTGTTTGTTGTGGTTATGTTCGCTAAACGGCATAGCCCAGTACATCACGTCACTTGACAAAATCAATCCTAACAAGAAATACCTGTTGGAGAATACCAACGGTTATGGTTATGCCATATACAACCCCGACATCAACGACAAGGACGTAATGCTGGGAGGTGCCGAGGTAATACACTCCATGGGCATCGCCAACGAATTGTACCGCACACCCGTCAATCCCGGCGAGGCGAACAACCAATGGAACATCCAAGCAAGCGGGAACGGCACTTATTACCTCTACAATCTGGGCGCCAAGAAATACATGACTGACGTGACCACCAGTTGGAGTTGGTGGGGTGAGAACATTGACTACGGAAGTTTCTATTTCTCGGATGACAAGGCAGAAATCGACATCATCCAATTGGACAATGGTGTATGGGCATTCCGTCTGACCGAAGCCGCCTATGCCATGAATGCTGACCAGAAGTACCTATGTGCGGCCAGTCACTCAACCGCGCCTATGGCAGCTTGGACTGCCGACGACGCAGGAAGTAGTTGGTACATCAAAGAAGTCATCGAACAATTGGCAGAGAGCATACAATTGAACTTGAAAGAAAAGACACTTACGGAGAACGGAAGCTTCACCCTTACCGCCACCGTGAAACCTGCCAATGCCACGGGGGCCAGCTTAGTGCAGTGGACTACCGACAATGCCAAAGTGGCCACTGTCGAAAACGGTGTGGTAACCGCAAAGGGCGTTGGAACCTGCACCATCACAGCCACCGTGAACGACGGTAGCGGTCTGTCGGCCACTTGTACGGTTACCGTGAAAGAAAACGAGAAAGAAGACCTGGGCACCTTGCGTTATTTCACACTTTACGACGGTCAGCTCATCGTCATCCCCGAGAAATACATCGAGGGCAGAAGCGAAGAAGATGGTATTGTCACCATCAAGTTGCAAGGCGACACAACGTTCTGCTTCACCAAGGGCAAATTGGCCAGCGAGGAAACCGTTTACAATGGCTCACTTCCTCAGTTTGAGAGTTTTAAGTTCAACAACAAGTTCAACGACCAACTCTATACCGATGCTGAGGGAACCATTGACCATGAGCCCGGCAAGATCGACGTGACCGTGAGTTGCATCGGCAAGCGCCTCACTCCCTCATTCAAACTTCCCGAAGGTGCCAAGGCTTACATCGGGAACCGCGAGCAATTGAGCAAGGTGACACGTCGCAGATTCGAGAAGGACGTCACCTATACCGTTGCCTACCCCAACAATTGGATTTACCGTATCAACAAGATTAGCGACGAAGTATGGAGCACTCCCGACGACATCAACAAGGATGACCAGTGGATTGTAAAGCAGATAGACTTGACCGAGAACATGCTGTCGAGCAACTGGCCCAGTTACGAGAACGACCAGCTTATCAGCAATATCTGCGACGGAAACATCGAGACCTATTTCCATTCTAACTGGAGCAGTAGCAACAATTGGAGCGACGGCTCGTACTATGGCGACGGAGTAACCACATGGCCCTACCTGCAGATTGAGATGGCAGAACCCATCGAAAACTTCAAGTTCAGTTATGTCACCCGTAACTGGGACACCAATGGTGGTTATGCACCCCAAGGATTCATCATCATGGGCAGTCAGGACGGAAACACATGGGACGAGGTTATCACCTTGAACAAGGAGAAGGACAACCTGCCCGTCGGTGCCTCACAGCAATACACCAGTCCCGTCCTGCTTCTGGGACAGTCCTACAAGTACCTTCGCTTCCAGTTGACCGAGAGTACCAGAAAGAACTACCTCGTACTCAGCGAATTCAATCTGTTTAGCGTAAAAGAGAATCCCGACTACGGAAAGGAAATCGAGAACTTCGTACCCGAACTCCTCGCACCTGCCGTATACGAAAAGGGATTCATGCCCTTCGGTACCGATTACAAGGTACATGTTGACTTCCTCACCGACCATCCTTCGGGCAATTATGCCGAGTATTCCGTTCCTCGCATTGACATCAAGTTTGGCGATGGCGAGAGCTGGAATTACGCCAACTGGATCGGCCGTTATGGCAAGGAGGTTTGGGAGGAAGCAACCATCAAGATTGACGGAGCAGGTGTATTCCCCGATATGGAAGAGGACTCCATTCTGATTCGCGGTCGTGGCAACTCATCGTGGTCACAAAGCTATTCATCCAAGAACCCCTATCGCATCAAGTTCAAGGAGAAAGTGAAACCCTTCGGTCTGACCAAAGGCAAGAACTGGGTATTGCTGGCCAACAAGCAAGGCGGTTCGCTCACTACCAACGCCATTGCCATGAAGGTGGCCGACATGGTCGAGAGCGCAGCCTGCAACCACATCATCCCCGTGGAAGTCTACGTCAACAACCAATATCGCGGTTCATACAACTTCACCGAGAAGATTGGTTTTGCCAACAATAGCATCAACGTAGATGACGAGTCAAAGGCTGTACTGCTTGAGTTGGACAGTTACTTTGACGAAATCCATCGTTTCAAGTCCGACATCTACAGAGAACCAGTCAACGTCAAGGAGCCCGACTTCAGCGACCCCGACTTGGTAACAGAACTGACGTATGACGACATCGTGGTAGCCTTTAACAATTTCGACAATGCCGTTTATGAAGGCGAATACACAACACTTTTGGATGTAGATGCCTTCTGTCGTGCCATGTTGGTAACCGACCTCACACGCAACACCGAAGTACAGCATCCCAAAAGTTGGTATGTATATAATGAGGACTTGCTGAGCGATTCAACAGGTTGGGTATTCGGTCCTGTTTGGGACTTCGACTGGAGCTATGGCTATGAGGCACACAACCAGTACTTCGTCTACGATGCTGAAACCGACCTCTTCAACTACAGCAATGCCGGCATTCCCTTCTTCAAGCAGTTGCTGAGAGGCAACGATGCTGTCAAGAAGCAATACTACAGACTCTGGACAGAGTTCATCAAGGCAGGCAAGATAGACGAACTGATTGAGTACTGTGATGACTACTTCGAATATGCCAATCCCTCATTCAAGCACAATGCAACCCAATGGGGTGATGGATCTTCATACAACAAGACCAACAACAATGCCAAGAACTGGTTGACGAAGCGCGCTAACTACATCTATTCGCATCTTCAGGCATACGACTTGAGTGATGACATCATCGATGACTTTGAAGGTGAAGAGATTGGTCAGCCCAACCGCATCGACATGGCATCAGTCATCAACGAACCGGTTGACGTCTACAGTCTCAATGGCATCAAAGTCCGCTCATGCGCACCTTATATCAACTGCACACAGGGCCTCATCCCCGGCATCTATATTGTAAAGGGCATGAAGATTGTGGTAAGGTAAGTCCCCTTTATCTCCCGAAACTTCTTTAATTTCTTTAACTTCCTAAGAATGAAACTAATCAGTTGGAACGTCAACGGCTTGCGTGCCGTAGCAGGAAAGAATTTTTGTGATGTATTTGAAGCATTAGATGCCGACTTCTTCTGTCTGCAGGAAACCAAGATGCAGGCAGGGCAACTTGACCTGGAATTCTTGGGTTACCAGTCATTCTGGAACTATGCCGACAAGAAAGGTTATAGTGGAACAGCCATCTATACCAAGCATGCGCCATTGTCTGTAACTACAGGCATCGGCATTGACGAGCACGACCACGAGGGACGTGTCGTTACACTTGAGATGCAGGACTTCTATCTGGTATGTGTTTACACCCCCAATTCGCAAAGTGCGGAGGAGAAAGGGCAACTCCCCAAACGCCTGTCGTACCGTATGGAGTGGGAGGATGCCTTCCGCGACTATCTCCTCAAACTCGATGCAAAGAAGCCCGTCATTGTCTGTGGCGATATGAATGTGGCACATGAGGAAATCGACCTCAAGAATCCTAAGACCAACCATCTGAATGCCGGTTTCACCGATCAGGAACGCGAGAAGATGACCATCTTGCTCAATAGCGGTTTCACCGACACTTTCCGTCACTTCTACCCCACCCTCGAGGGTGCTTATTCATGGTGGAGTTACCGCATGAATGCCCGTGCCAAGAACGTGGGTTGGCGCATTGACTACTTCCTTGTCAGCAACCGTCTTATGGAACGCGTAAAATCGGCTTCCATCCATGCCGACATCATGGGTAGCGACCATTGTCCCATCGAGATAGTACTAGACTGAAAGAGGAAAAGGGACACACAAACTTATATCGGATAGACACAGATTACGCTGGTCTCACGGATTATTTCTTCTATGCAAAGAAGATTCCGTGGAACCAGCGCAAACTGTTTTCTTAAGTAATCTTTCAACCGTATCCAATCTGCATAATTATACGTTGAACCACGCCTAAATAGTGCATTTTGCAAAGTCGACATTGCAAAACGAGCATTTTTCATCATTTTTTTTGCATCCAAGCAATGGTTTGCCTTATTTAGCAACACCATGCCGTTAATTTTGCACTCAGAAACGAAAACAAGACCGAGGAAAGAGAATATGCTGAGACCGAGGACTTGCATATAGAAACAATGATTAATAAACTAAAAAACATATAAGACTATGGCAACAAAGAAAGCAAACGAAGTGATGGAGAACAGCGGAAACGCTAAGATGGACGCGCTGATGAAGGTGATCGGTAACATCGAGAAGAACTTCGGACAGGGCAGTATCATGAAGCTGGGCGACCAGAAGGTAGACCACGTGGAGGTTATCCCTACAGGCAGTATCACGCTGGACAACGCACTGGGCGTGGGCGGTTATCCCAAGGGACGCATCATCGAGATTTACGGTCCTGAGTCGAGCGGTAAGACTACCCTCACCCTTCATGCCATCGCAGAGGCGCAGAAACAGGGTGGCATCTGTGCCTTCATCGATGCAGAGCATGCCTTCGACCGCTTCTATGCGCAGAAGTTGGGCGTGGACACGGACAACCTCTACATCGCACAGCCCGACAATGGCGAGCAGGCCATGGAGATTGCCGACCAGCTCATCGCATCTTCAGCCATCGACCTCATCGTCATCGACTCGGTGGCAGCCCTCACACCCAAGGCTGAGATTGAGGGTGACATGGGTGACAACAAGGTGGGACTGCAGGCACGCCTGATGAGCCAGGCACTGCGCAAGGTGACGGCTACCATCAGCAAGACCAACACCACTTGTATCTTCATCAACCAGTTGCGCGAGAAGATCGGTGTCATGTTCGGAAATCCCGAGACCACCACGGGCGGTAACGCGCTGAAGTTCTATGCCAGCGTGCGACTGGACATCCGACGTGTCACCACGCTGAAGGACGGCGAAACACCCATCGGCAACCAGGTACGCGTAAAGGTGGTGAAGAACAAGGTGGCACCTCCCTTCCGCAAAGCAGAGTTCAACATGATGTTCGGCGAGGGCATCAACACCTACGGAGAGGTGGCCGACCTGGGCGTGGAGAACGGCATCATCAAAAAGTCAGGTTCATGGTACAGCTACGGAGAGCGTCGACTGTGCCAGGGTTCCGAGGCGTTGCGTGCCCTGCTGAAGGAGGAGGAGGAACTCTTCAACGAGATTCTCGAAAGAGTGAAGATGGCTATGACGCCCCAGGATGACCAGGCCGAGGAAGCAATGGTTGGATAAATAGCATAATATATATTTGATTTTAAGTGACCTTATTTTCATTTCACATTTCTGCATCCTCTTCGCTGTGAAGCGAGGGGGATGTTTTGGGTTAAAAGGTGGAGGATTGAGGTTGAAGATTTTTTTGTGTAATCTAATCAGGAACTACAAATCAGGAACTATACCGCATTAAGGATTGACCTAAATCAAGAAGACGGCACTTTTCTTTACTTTTCAGTCCTAAAGTATTGCAGATTTCAGAAAAGTCAGTACCTTTGCATCAGTTTTTCATGGTATTAGATTTAAGGTTAGTAAAAAAAGATTGGTTGTCGGGAGACAACCCTTTTTTTTACCCATAAGTGAACACTTTATCATTAGCGCAAAAAGATGATTTTTCCAAAAAAAAGTCTATTTGATATGAAAATCCGCACTTTTATACTGATGTTATGTGGCGCATTTGGCATGTGGGCACAGAACGCTGTGGCCGAGGATGCTACTGCAGGTGCTTATGACTCGGAGGCGCAGTTGTACTACGGCAAGATGCGTTGTGCAAACCGTGTCTTCTCGCTTCCCGGCAAACCCTTCATGCAGAAACTCCTCACCCACGAGGGGGAGTGCGTGGTCAGCGTGGACCATCTGCCCGAGGGACTGGAGTTGAAGACTGACCGACGCAGTTACAAATATATCTACGGTACAGCACCTGCCACGGGCGAGTACCGATACACCATACATCTCGATAACGGAGCAAGCATGGACGTTGACCTAACGGTCAGTCCTGACCTTACACAGCCCACACCCTTTATGGGTGTGCTGACATGGAACTCCTTTGAGGGGCACATCAGCGACAGTCACATCAAGGCCATTGCCGATGCCTTTGACACTTTTGGGTTGAAGAAAGCGGGCTATCGGTATATGTGCATTGATGACAAATGGGCTTCTCACGACCGCGTGGACGGACATCTGGCATGGGGAGAGAAGTTTGACGACTATACCGATGTTGTGCGTTATGTACATGACAAGGGACTCAGGATTGGCATATATTCTGATGCCGGAAGCCGAACCTGCTCAAATGCACAGCCTGGCAGTTACGGATTTGAAACGACTGATGCACAGGACTTCCTGGATTGGGGATTCGACCTCCTGAAATACGACTTCTGCAATGCTACCGGCGGAACGAGTGCCACTGATGCCGAACGTGCCTACACCATTATGGGTGATGCGCTGAAAGAGGGGGCCCATGCACGCGGAAAGGACTTTCTGTACTATATGTGCGAGTGGGGCGAGCGATACCCTTGGCAGTGGGGCGCCAATACGGGTGCCACCTGTTGGCGAGCAACTGCCGACACGCGCGACTACTGGAGTGACACGACCTATAAGGGGGGTGTGGTGCAAGTGCTTGACATCATGAAACGCATATGGGCCTATCAGGGAGTGAACCGATGGAACGATGCGGATATGCTGATGGTGGGACTGCATGGCACGGGATATAGTTCGAATGATGGTGGCGGAGACGGATGCGTGGCGGGACTTACGATGGATGAAGCACGAACGAACTTCGCCCTTTGGTGCATGTTTGCCTCTCCGCTGATTCTCTCCAACAACATCACCAATCTTGACGGACATCCTAACAGCCTCACAGGCAAGGTGGTAACCAATACACATTGCAAGGAGGATCTTGCCATCATCTGCAACAAGGAACTCATCGCTCTCGACCAGGATCCTCTCGGTCAGGCCGGTGAACCTATCTATGACACGCCCGACTATATCGTCTTCCAGAAAGACTTGGTTGACGGAAGCATTGCCCTTTCCGTTACCAATCTCAGTAAGTCAGAGAGGAGCATCAGCGTGCATCTTTCCGACCTCAGCGCCCTCAAAGAGGCACAGACATACAAGATGCGCGACCTCTGGAAGCATGCTTATCTTGACAAGTCTCGCAAGAGGGGTGTGCATCGCGTTTACACTACGAAGGACACGTTTACGGTCAGCATTCCCAGCCATGCCACCTGCGTCTATCGCATACAACGCTATGATGCCGACGACCTTCGGTGACGAAGACCTTGCTTCACTCTTTGCCATTGCTGTCTTTTGCCATCTGCAAAAAAAACAAAAAATAAAGCAATGATTTTAAACCTTTTGGCGTTTTTTGTGTCAAAAAGATAAATTGCACATAAACCCTTATATGAGAAATCGAATCCTAACCGTATTACTAACTATCTTTTGTGCACTAACCATATCAGCACAGGAACAAGAAAAATACTCACGTAGCAAAGAAGCACTTGCAGGTGCACTCGGACTCGTTCAGACGCTGAACGTGCGCGGAGTCGTATATGACAGCCAAACCCTTCAGACCTTGCCTGGCGCTCAGGTAAAAATTGCCAAGGAGGACGGTACGCTGGTGGCTGGTGCAGCCACCAACGACAAGGGACAGTATGTATTGCAGAAGATTCCTACCGGAACATACCGACTCAACATATCTTATATTGGATATAAGTCGCAGAACTTCACCTTGGCATTGCCAAAAAAGAGCGGTAACTTCAAGGTGAACGACGTACTGCTTCGCGAAAACGCCACCATGATGGCAGAGGCCGTGGTAGAGGGCAAACTGGCAGAGATGACCGTGGTGGATGACACCGTGGTGTATAACGCCGATGCCTTCAAACTGCCCGACGGAGCCGTGGTAGAGGAACTCATCAAGAAACTGCCCGGCATCACCATCGACGATGATGGAAACTATGTGTTCAACGGAAAGACCGTCAGCCAGTTCCTGGTAGACGGCAAGGAGTTCTTCAACGGTAATCGCGACCTGATACTGAAGAACCTTCCTGCGGACATTGTACAGCAGGTGAAAGCCTACGACAAGAAGAGCGACCGTGCCCGCATCACCGGCATTGACGATGGACAGGAGCAGACGGTACTTGACCTGATTATCAAACCCGACAAGAAGAAGGGATGGTTTGGTAATGTGGAAGGTGGATATGGTTCCCACCAACGCTATACGGGACGCCTCAACGTGAACCACTTCAAGGGCGACAACAAGTTTGCCATCGTGGGCAATGGTAACAACACGGGCGGAAACGGTATGAACGACAACCAGTCGGGTGGACTTACCATGAACATCCAGAAGAAGAAGATTGAACTGAACGGTTCGGTTAACGGCAACTTCAGCCAGAGCGAAAGCCAGTCGTGGAGCAACAGCCAGAACTTCGAGTTGTCCAGTCCCAAATTCAACAACAACCACAACTGGAGTGGCAACAACAACAATAATTTCAGTTTCCAATATCGCATAGAGTGGCGCCCCGACAGCTCATGGAACGTACTTTTCCGTCCCGAACTCTCATGGTCAAAGGGAAGCAGTCATAATGACAGCGAGAGCGCACAGTTCAGCGAGAACCCCTATGACTATGACAGCGACCCGCTGGCATCATGGCGCCGACTTGAAGACAATTACAACATCGGCATCAACCACCGTCGCAGTACCAGCCACAACTCGAACAAGCGACTGAACGCCAGTGGATCATTGCAGATCAACAAGCGCCTGGCAAAGGCAGGTCGCAACATCACCCTGAACCTGAACGGAGGTTACGGCAACACCAAGACCGAAAGCGACAACTACAGTCAGACGGACTACCTGCAAAGCGTGCGCCAGCAGTTGATTCTGGACGGCCAGATACAGCGCGACGAACTGGGACAGATTCTGTATGGCGACTGGGTGGAGGACTCTGTATACCACAAGGTGCAGTTCAACAACAATCCTCAGAACAACCACAACTTCTCGGCACAGTTGGGTTACTCCGAGCCTATTGCCAACCAGACCTACCTGCAGTTCAACTACCGCTTCAACTATCGCTATACGGATAACCGACGCAACATCCAGGCCATCTACGACAACTTCTACGATGACTATGGCATGTTCGTAATGCCTCCCTTCGGCGATGGCGCAGGCATGATCAACATCAACAACTACCGCGACTACTACGGTTCGAACTACGTCAAGGAGGACACCTTGCAGATGGGTTACACCACCAACCGCAACATCGACCAGGAGTTGAACGCCCAGTTGCGCATGAACCGCACGAAATATGAGTTGACCGTGGGTGCCAACGTGCGTCCCCAATATAACAAGGTGGACAACGTGCGTGGTAAGGATGGCCGAAACATGAACCTCCACACCTCGCGTACGGTATGGAACGCTTCGCCCAACATCAACTTCCGTTACAAGTTCAGTCGCCAGGAGACCTTCAACTTCCGCTATAACGGAAGCAGCAGCCAACCCAACATTACCGACATGGTAGAGGGTGTGCTCTCGGACAACGACCCCTTGAACATACGTTACGGTAACCCCAACCTGAAACCCTCGTTCAGTCACAACATCAACAGCGACTACCGTCGCACCGTGGTGGACGCACAGCGCACCAATAGCGTCAACTTCCAGTTCCGCGTAACCCAGAACAGTACCACCCAGAAGACCGAGTACAACGAGACCACGGGTGGACGCGTGTCACAGCCCGTCAACGTGAACGGTAACTGGAGCGGCCAGCTGAGCTACGGCTTCAATACCGCACTGGGCGAGGCCAAGCACTGGCGCATCAGCAACGACATGAGTGGCAACTTCGGTAACAACATCGGTTACCAGTACAACAGCAAAGAGAAGGAGACGGTGAAGACCCGTACCAACACCACCAACCTGCGCGAGAGCCTTCGTCTGACCTACCGTCACGACTGGGAGAGCGGATGGCAACTCGAGGCTACCACGGGTGGCAATGCACGTTACAACATCAACCGCAGTACCAACCCCAATGCCCAGAACCTGAACATCTGGAACTTCGGTGGCAGTTTCAACACCCACCTCACCTTCCCCTGGGGCATGCAGTTCAACACCGACATCAGCGTCACCAAGCGTGCCGGTTACACCAACTCTGCTGCCAACGATACACGCGCCATCTGGAACGCCAGCATCAGCCAGCGCTGTCTGCCCAAGCGTATCCTCACCCTCACGCTCCGTGCTGTCGACATCCTGAACCAGCGCGACAACATCAACCGTAGCGTAGGTGCTACCTCTATCTCCGACTCTCAGAGCGAGATGGTGAGCAGTTACATACTGTTTACTGCCAACCTCCGTTTCGGCAAGTTTGGCGGTCGTAGCGGTGGCCGAGGAAGAAACAACGCTCCACGTGTTGAGATGGAGACCGGTCCTCGCATAATGGGTGGCCAGATGGAAGGTGGCGACCGTCCTACCGGAGGTGGCGGTGGTGGCCAACGTGGCGGAGGAGGCTTCGGCGGAGGCAGACGCTAAAAGATACGGAAATAGGGACTAAATCATCGTATTTTAGTCCCTATTTCTATATATAAGCATGGAAATGCACACAATTTACCATTCTTAGTACAAAAAAATAGTGAAATATTTTTGGAGTTACACAAATATTGACTAATTTTGCATCAACATTTTTGGAGTCACGTCCAATTACCAAGCAAGACGGATAACAAATTCAGGTACAAAAAAAACTTCCTGAGCATCTTTTTGCCGTATGACGACATTACCCGTGCACCATGCATGTCAATGCTGAATATGCACCTGTGACTTCTCCAAGAATGCCAAGACAGATTAAATTTTGTTATCCTGATATATTTCGCCCTCTGCTGCTCGTGATGAGTCGCAGAGGGTATTTCGTTGGCTCCAACTTTGTCAACCTGTACAAATGAAATAGATATCGCTATCGCTTAACGAAAACTACCGTGAATTGAACGTGAATTTCCAAGAATTTTTCTTTTTCAGAATGTAATTGACGATATTTCATGTCTAATTTTCGACAATTAACGTTAGCTATATTTTCTTTGCAAGATAACGCTCTGCCAGGTATTTAACCAGGAAGAGCAACCAGAACATACAAAAGAAACAAACGCCATGCACCGCATTGTCAATGCCCAAAGGAGCCAGGGGCATGGAAATCAAGGAGAATATCAAACAGACAATAAGGGCAAAATGACGGCGTGCGATACGCTGTAACATCATACGGCCCTTTGGACCATACAAGAGATAACCCGTCATAACAATCGAGATGACAAACACCTTAGTATCCCACAACGTTCGCAGGATGCGCAACGTGTTGCTCGACAGATGGCGGATGGCCTCGGGCAGGGAATTGTGCAAGGTCAACTGGTTATCAGCATCATCGGTAATGATAATGCTCAGGGTGGTGCCAATGGCAAAACCAATCACCATGGGCCAGCACGCCATGCGGAAGAACCCCTTCAGATGCCTGAACGACAACCACATAAAGGTTGCAAAAAGGGGAATGGAGACGCCATTGTGCGTATAACTGCAAAAGATGCCCATCAATAGCATCAGGAAATACCAACGGTGGAAATCCTTACGACGAATGCGCGTGTACTGTCCGATGAAGAACGGAACGATGCATTGTGAACCCAATTCCAGGAGTCCCTGTTCGTCGCGAAGGAAGAACTTCTCAACGCCCGGGCAGAACAACAAGATGAAGGCACCCGTCAACAGCACTCCCCAACAGGTTTTGTCAGTACGTGCCAGACGTGAGGTCAGGAATATCAGCAACAGGAAAAGCACCGTGGTAGCCAAGTTGACCACCCAAGGCGTCCAGGTATATCCACCAGGCACGGGCAAAAGCGTAAGGCTGGTCATCAGTACGACACCGATGATCAAATAACTGAGGATAAGTTTATGAATATGTAAATCGAGCTTCATTTCATGGCAGGAGAGATTTATGGCATAACACACGCCTTTTTGTCTCTCACTCTGCAAAATTAACATTTTTTCTGCACCTACGCAACTATTTTTCTGCCATTTTGGCAAGAGCGGGCGCCTTTGGCACATTCTTCGCACAAAACTTGTCAGAAACAAAAAAATGTATTACGCGAGACCAGCAAGGACCGGTAACGACGTGACGCATTCATGAAAAAAGAAATAAAAATCAAACAAATAAAAAAAACGAAACTATGACAATCAAACCATTGGCAGACCGCGTGCTGATTGAGCCCGCACCTGCAGAGACTAAGACAATCGGTGGCATCATCATTCCCGACAACGCTAAGGAGAAGCCCCTCCAGGGTACAGTCGTTGCTGTAGGCAATGGCACCAAGGACGAGGAGATGATCCTCAAGGTTAACGACCAGGTACTCTATGGCAAGTATGCCGGCACCGAACTCGAGCACGAGGGCAAGAAGTACCTCATCATGCGCCAGAGCGACGTGGTAGCGGTACTTTGTTAAGATAAGGAGTAAACGGGAGTCAGCGGGAGTTAACGGACAATAGTTTTGCGAAAACGAATCGACATGAAGACTTCTAGCTACGAAGATATCAAGGCTTGGCAATACGCACATGAATTTGTGCTTATGTGCTACAAGGCAGTCAACCTATTTCCCGCCTATGAACAGTACGGATTATCTTCACAATTTCGCAGAGCATCCGTTTCCATTCCTGCAAACATTGCAGAAGGATACAGAAAGCTTTCCAAAGCAGATAAACTCCGTTTTCTCAACATCTCCCAAGGAAGCCTGGAAGAATGCAGGTATTACATCCGCTTATCTTTCGATTTAAATTATATCAATGAACAATTAAAAAACGAGTTGACAGAAAATATTGAGAAGGTTAGTTGGTTTCTGAACGCTTACATTCAGGGGATACAACGCAATTCTGGCATTGCAGATTGACAAGGAATGTAGAAAGGCGAAACTATCGTCCGTTTACTCCCTGAGCGACGAAAGGAGCGATAACTCCCAATAACTCCTGTTAACTCCCATAAAAATCATAAAACAATGGCTAAAGACATTAAATTCAATATTGACGCCCGCGAGCAGATGAAGCAGGGTGTTGACCAGTTGGCAAACGCAGTAAAGGTGACACTTGGTCCCAAGGGTCGCAATGTAATTATCGAGAAGAAGTTCGGTGCTCCTCACATCACTAAGGACGGTGTTACCGTAGCAAAGGAGATTGAGTTGGCTGACCCCTTCCAGAATGCAGGCGCACAGCTCGTAAAGAGCGTAGCCAGCAAGACCGGCGACGATGCTGGTGACGGAACAACTACCGCTACCGTATTGGCTCAGGCTATCGTTCGCGAGGGTTTGAAGAACGTTACCGCTGGTGCCAACCCCATGGACTTGAAGCGCGGTATCGACAAGGCTGTAAAGGCTGTTGTTGAGAACATCAAGGAGCAGGCCGAGCAGGTAGGCGACGACTACCAGAAGATTGAGCAGGTTGCTACCGTCAGCGCCAACAACGATCCCGAGATTGGTAAACTCTTGGCCGATGCCATGCAGAAGGTTAGCAAGGATGGTGTCATCACCATCGAGGAGGCTAAGGGTCGCGACACCACCATCGGCGTTGTCGAGGGTATGCAGTTCGACCGTGGTTACCTCAGCGCTTACTTCGTTACCAACACCGAGAAGATGGAGTGCGTAATGGAGAACCCCTACATCCTCATCTATGACAAGAAGATCAGCAACCTGAAGGACTTCCTGCCCATCCTCGAACCCGCCGTACAGAGCGGCCGACCCTTGCTCGTCATTGCCGAGGACGTTGAGAGCGAGGCATTGACTACCCTCGTTGTAAACCGTCTGCGCACTCAGTTGAAGATCTGCGCCGTGAAGGCTCCTGGCTTCGGCGACCGTCGCAAGGCTATGTTGCAGGATATCGCCGTACTGACTGGCGGTTTGGTAATCAGCGAGGATACCGGTCTGACTCTTGAGCAGGCAACCCTCGAGATGCTGGGTTCTGCCGACAAGGTTATCGTCAGCAAGGACAACACCACCGTAGCAGGCGGTCACGGTCAGGCCGAGCAGATTCAGGATCGTGTAAACCAGATCAAGAACGAGATTGCCAACACCAAGAGCGAGTATGACAAGGAGAAACTGCAGGAGCGTCTGGCCAAGTTGGCTGGTGGCGTGGCAGTGCTCTACGTAGGTGCTCCCAGCGAGGTTGAGATGAAGGAGAAGAAGGACCGTGTAGATGATGCACTCTGCGCTACCCGCGCAGCCATCGAGGAGGGCATCATCCCCGGTGGCGGTGTAGCTTACATCCGCGCTCAGGAGGCATTGAAGGAACTCAAGGGATGCAACAGCGACGAGGAGACTGGCATTCAGATTGTTCGCCGTGCCATCGAGGAACCTCTGCGCCAGATTGTTGCCAACGCTGGCGGTGAGTCGAGCGTGGTAGTCAACGAGGTTCGCAACGGCAAGGGCGACTACGGTTACAACGCTCGTGAGGACAAGTACGAGAACATGAAGGCTTGCGGCATCATCGACCCCGCCAAGGTTACCCGCGTTGCTCTTGAGAACGCAGCTTCTATCGCAGGCATGTTCCTCACCACCGAGTGCGTCATCTGCGATGCCAAGGAGGACAAGCCCGAGATGCCTATGGGTGCTCCCGGCATGGGTGGAATGGGTGGCATGATGTAATCATCGCCCCCACGTTCAAAAAGAACACTTCACCCCCCCAAGGCGGGGATGCAATAACAAAAGCGTTTGCAGAGAAATTTGCAAACGCTTTTTCGTTTTTCCAGACCAGGAATAACTCTCAGAAAGAGGTTCTGCATAAGCAAAAGGGACAGGACTTGATGTATTTCATAATAAATGCTCAAAAGAGAGAAACTTTGCAGAAAAAATGAAAATATATTTGGTATCTATCGGAAAATAATGTATAATTGCGCAAACAAAAAATACATAGAATAATATCATGAAGATATTGCATACAGCAGACCTGCATCTGGGACAGGTAATTTACCAGAATTATGACAGAAGTGACGAACACAGACATTTCTTTGACCAACTGAAGAAATGGTGCAAGCAGTACCAACCTGACGCACTGGTGGTGAGTGGCGATGTGTTTGACATTCAACAACCATCAGCCACGACAAAGAAGGCGTTTACCGAACAGTTCGTGGAAGTGCACAAGGCATATCCAAACATGCGCATCATCGTCACGGCCGGCAACCATGACTCAGCTTCACGACTGCATGCCGACAGCGCAGTATGGAGTTATGCCAACACTACTGTTATCGGCCTGGCACCAAACATCCTGCCGCAGGAAGGATGGGAGGAGAGATATATCGTGCGCCTGGACTCGGGATACATCATCGCCCTACCCTATATGTCTTCAGAACGCACGGCGGACCTACAGCACTTGCTCGACGTGGTGGCAAAGGAGAATACCGATGGTAAACCCGTTGTCATGACAGGTCACACGGCCGTGACGGGACTTGACATTCTTGGTCACGACTTCGACATCGGAACACTGAAGACACAGAACGTTGCATCGCTGGGCGAAGGATACGACTACCTTGCACTGGGACACATACACAAACCCCAAACGATAGGGCACATGGAAGACACCATGCAGGAAAACGTTACATACCAAGCGCCAGTGATTAGGTACTCGGGCAGCGCATTGCACGTAAGTTGCGACGAAGCGTATCCACACAGCGTCAGTTTGGTAGAAATTGACAAACACAACGGGCAGGTGAACATCAAGCAGTTGCGCATTGACGAACTGCGCCATTTCTACGTGCTTCCAAAGGGAGAAGGTGCCTACACAAGTGCGCAAGATGCCATCAGCGACATCCAGGACTTCTGCAAGAAATGCAAGTCTGGATATATACGCCTCCGTGTTCAAGCTGACACAAACTTACCATCAAACTTTAACCAGATGGTTTACGACATTCTTTCCACCACAGGCGATGAGGTACGCTATAATCCCAAGACAATATGGACAGGCGCAAAGGAAGAGGAAGAAAGCAAGAACAAAAGACCGACATTCGAGGTAGCAGAACTGCAACAGATGGAAAACCCGTTCACCTTCATCGAGAAGACTATCGACCAATACCCGTCGATTGACATCAGCGAGCTGCGAGAAGCATTCACAGAAATCGAGGAAGAAGTGAGAAGCATCGAAGAAGCAGAAACAGAGAAAGAGAGAATAAAAGCCAGCAAGAAAACAAGCAACCAAGCAAATACTAACGAAGAAGAAGAAAAGTTATGAAAATAAAAGAACTACACCTACGCAACATCGCCTCCATCGAAACGGCGGACATTGACTTTGAGAAGAATCTCGTGGATTCTGTTACCGGAGATCCAGCCAGCATATTCCTTATTTCAGGTGATACCGGAGCCGGAAAGTCGGTTATCTTGGACGGTATCTCAATGGCGCTGTACAAGAACACTCCACGCATTTCGGGAACCGAGAACAAGACAAATAACATTTTCACGGATAATAACGGTGAAAGTATATCGGTAAAAAGCATCGAGCAATACACCCGTCTCGGCATCTCCGAAAAAGATGACTGCTACAGCGAAGTAGTATTCGAGGGCAATGACGGCAAGGAATACCGAGTACGACTGGAACTCGGCATGAAGACAATAAGAGGGAAAAAGGACAAGGACGGAAACAACTTGCTGGAGCACAAGGTTCCCAACTGGAAAGTAAAAATCGGCAATGGCGACTGGCAGAAGGTGGAAGCAAAAACAGGAAGACCCGTACTCGATGCCATAGGACTTAGTTTTGAACAGTTCGGACGAATGGCAATGCTGGCACAGGGACAGTTTGCCTCTTTCCTTACGGGCGACAAGACTGAACGCGAGTGCATTCTGGAAAAACTCACCAACACGTCGAAATTCTCAACATATGGAACTGCCATCAGCAACATATACAAGAGAAAAAAAGAAGAGAAGGGAAAAATCCAAGCTGAGTTTGACACGAACGAAGTTCACATACTCCAAGAAGAGGAAGTTGAAAAACTGAAGCAGGAGAAAGCTGAATTTGAGAATACAAAGAAGACGCTTGAAGAAGACAAGAAAAAGGTGCAATACATTCTTGACAGGGTGAAAAGCATACATATGGAGAGAGAGAAACGCGACAACGCCTTGAAACAGAAGCAAGAACTTGAGGATACGGCAAACACCGACGAGTTCAAGCATAAGGAGGCAACCGTCAACGATTGGGACAATACGGACAGTGAGCGCCAGAGTCTCATCAACAAGCGTAATGCAGAAAAACAACGCGAAGAAGCCCTGACAGATATTGAAAAGGCAAGAGAAATATTTGCCGTTTTGTCGGCAGACCTTGCATGGCGCTGGGAAGAACTCAAGAAGGTTGAAAACAACGCCAAGGAACTGCAGGACTGGATGGATGCCTGCAAAGATAATGCTACCATCTTCGAAAATGCAGAAACCATCTGCACAAAAATAGAGCATTACAAAACCTGTGCAACAAGAGTTGCCAATACCGAAAAGACGCTTAAAGAAGAGCAAGACAAGACTGAAGAGTTGAACAAGAAAGTAGCCACATGTGCAGAAAAAAAAGAGAATGCAGAGGCTAAGGTCAAAGCAAAGCAAGATGAAATAAACCAACTCACGACAGAGCGAGAGGAACTACACCCACAAGAGATCTTTGAAAAAAAGAACAAGGCAGTCCTGCAAAAGGAAATGCTGGCAGTACTCAATGATGATATTGCTGAACTTAATGCCGAAAGAGAGGGATTGCAAGACACTCTTGACAGCATCTCAGATGATGAGAATCAGTTAAAACTGCTCCAGAAGCAGTATGATGATGCAGAAGAGAATTACAAACAAAAATTGGAAGTAGAGCGTCAGACCAACTCTCTACTGGTCACCATGCAGATGAACATGGATGACAAGATTACCGAATTGCGCAAACAACTGCATGACAACCATGCCGAGGTTTGTCCGCTATGTGGTCAGTCCATCGATGCATCGCTCCTTAACGTAAACTTTGACAAGGTACTCAGTCCCCTTCAGAAAAAGCAGGAAAAAGCCAAGAATGACCTAGATAAGGCATCACAGAACCGCGATAAACACAAAACTGCTTTTGATAATGCTAAAGGCGCCTTCGAACAGAAGAAGAGTGAATACGATAAGAAAAAGAAGGAAACCGACAAGAAAGAGAACGAAATTAAGGTGAGTGCAACATCGCTCGGCCTTAATGTTGCACAACCTCTTGAAGCGCAAGTCAAGACGGCCATCGACCAAACCGAAACTGTCATCAGATTTCTGGACGGTAGATGGAAAAAGGCCGAAGAACTAATCAAAGAGATTGAAAAAATCGGAAAAGATAAAGTCACTCTTGACAAAGCGCTGGAACAAGCCCAGAAACAATACTCCACCGCAGTTCAGAATGTTGAGTCGAACAAGATCAGAATAGATGAGCAACAAAGTTACCTGAACGACAACCGTAATGAAAAGAAGAAGTTAGAGGAGGAGTTGAACAGTCTGCTTTTGCAGTCATATCCCACATGGAAGAACGACATCGAGAATGCTATGCAGAGACTGACAAGTGAAGCAAAGGAGTATAACACCAAGAAGGACGCTCTGGACAAATGCGTACAAGACAAAAACAAAGCATCAGAACTCATCACAACCATCTTGAAGACGAGCGATAGCATTTGTAGCAAACAAGCGGACTGGGAAGGAACGTTCGAACCTAAAGAGTATATTTCTGATGACATCAACAACGAATGGACCATCCTATACGGACTGCTTGAGGGCAAACTGAACAGTCTGGAGAAGGCGAATGCAACCATCGCCGAGACTTCGGAGATTCTGCAGAAATATTACGAGTCTGCAGAAAAGTCGGAAGAGACTCTTGCTCGCCTTATCGAGGCAAAAGACAGCATAGAAGACTTCCGACAGCAAGTACAAAAGAACAAGAGCGAAATAAATTCGCATGCCAACACTGCTGAGTATTCCCAAAAGTATATCATCGCAAAACTCAAGGAATTGCAGATTGATAACATCGAGGACATGCCCGAAGAAAAGGAACTGGAAGATGCAATAACAGAAAAAGAGACAAAGATAGTTGATGCATCTACACGATGTGGAAGCATCGTTGAAAATCTGAGAAAGAATGAAGAGAATGAGTGGTTGCTGAAAGAGTCAAAGGAGAAATTGGATAGGGCAACTGCCGTGGTCGAGAAATGGGAACGCATAAATGCTGTTTTTGGAGGATCGCGCTTCCGCAATCTGGTACAGACATATATACTGCGCCCCTTGCTCAATAATGCCAACATCTACCTGTCGAAGATTACTGACCGATACATTCTGACATGCAGTGATGACAACGAGCAACTGTCCATCCTTGTCCTTGACAAGTATAACAAGAAACAAATGCGCTCGGTAACGGTACTCTCGGGTGGAGAGAGATTTATGATTTCGCTGGCGCTGTCACTGGCGCTGTCATCGCTCAACCGACAGGACATGAACGTCAACATACTCTTCATCGACGAGGGATTCGGCACACTCGACGAGACGAATCTGAATTCGGTCATGTCTACCCTTGAAAAGTTGCAAGAGATTGCCGGACAGTCAAACCGTCGCGTGGGCATCATCTCGCACCGCGAGGAACTCATGGAAAGAATACCCGTGAAGATTTCTGTAAAGAAGAGGGGCGAAGGACGCAGTTCTGTAGAAATTACGAGCGAATAAGGTCTGACTGAAAATGAACCTTTTTCCTGGCTTTGCCTTTTTAATCGAAATTTTACCGGGATATATTATAGTTTGTCAAATCTTATTGTTATTTTTGCAAAAATAAATGAAATTGCGGAGCAAGACTATCGCCCGTTAACTCAAAAACAATAAAAACATATGGGATTATTTAATTTTATATCAAGTTTGCTGGGTGGCAGCAATAACGACAACAGCCACTACGACAAGAGTGAGAAATCTAAAACCACACCATCGGTGGCCCCCGCAACACGAAAAAGCGAGCCAAGAGAAGAACAAGTGAACCAGAAAAGCAAATACGCCAGCCAGATTGCATCAAAGGTAGCCGATGGCGAGTACATCAGAAACCTACGCGTAGGACGCAGTTGGATTCTGCCTCAGTTGGTCGAGATATTCTTCGATGAAGACGGAAGACTGCAGGAGAAGGGCATGGAAGACTATTTCTTTGAGCACGATGACAACGAAGAAAAATGGAAGATTGCCGTGCGCAACTACAAGGCAATGGCAAAGATGTGCGACAAGGATGCTGCAGGATACCGAGCACGAGCACGCTGGTGGACCAAGGAAACTGCACTGGCCATGGCACGCCATGACCTGACACTGCTCAAGACCTACATCAGCAATGGCGACTGCGTGTATGACAACTGCGTGGGTGGCGACTACGTGTATCTGCCTTCGCTGCGCATGCATGGCAACAAGTACGACAGGATGTTCTTCCTGCAGACACCACCTTCGGACTATGTGAATCAGCACAAGAATGTCAACACTACCGTTGACGACCTCTATGCCGAGTTCGAAAGACGTATACAAGCCATCGAAAAAGCAGGCTCGCCAAAGGCGTTGTCGGCTGCCGTTGAAGACTACAACAACCACCGTTGTGGCGGCATATACATACCAAACAAGATGCAGGTACCCGAGTACGTCAAGGCCTTTACTGGCGATGGTGCCTATCACGCCATGATGACGATGGTGAAATATCTCGGTCTCAACCTGCCTGGCATGACACGCGACGAAAGCATCGCCGAGATAGAACGCGTTGCCGAAGACAACAAAACCTACCCCAACCTACTCATGGAGTACTGCAAGGAGAAATTCTTTGATAAGTCAAGGGGTGGTGTGTTTGACTACAAAGCATACATGAAGAAAGCATAACACAGTCTGGGCAGACTATTCCAATCTGGCAGACAATACTGAATAGAATGAGCCGGAGATTCCTCCGGATCATTGCTATATCTAAGCTACATAAAGCAATGCCCCGCGTCTGCAAGATTGGATTTTTTTATTCATTTACAATTCAAGACTCATGTCCGACCGCATACTTGAATCGCTCTTCCTCGACACCAAACTATGGAGCGAGGTCATTGAATGGGGCGTGCAGAAAGGAATTGCACAAGGCACGCTGGCATACCTGCAGAACCCTCACGGACGTGCAGAACTGTGCCAGCGCATTGCACTCGGGCAGTATGAGGTGCCGCCTCCGCATACCGCATATGCACGTAAGGACGATGGTGGCGAGCGCACCTTCTATGTCAACGACCCCCTAAGCCGATTGCTATTCCATGCCATATACCTGTGGCTGATGCGCAACGAGGATGCCATGATACATCCCACCTGCCTGTCTTACCACGAGGGCATCGGTATAGGCCGTATAGTGAAAGACGTTTCTGCACGAATTCGGGCACTCTCACTGAACAGCACTACGGGAGTGGTGGGGCGTAAGTTCGACATACACCACTATTTTGACACCGTTCCACGCACACTCATCCACGATGCACTCGACCGTGTGGAGGAGCATCACGGCAAGAGTTCCGTCATCGGCCTGCTTCGCGCATATTACGACTCGGACGTGTATTTCGACACACGCCTGGGGCAACTTACATCAAGTTATCAGGGCATCAAGCAGGGTTGTGCCGTATCGTCGTGGTTTGCCAACACCCTGCTCTGCGACCTTGATGCCGAAATGGCAACGCTTGACGAATGCTATGTGCGCTATTCCGACGACATACTATACGTCGGCATGCAGTATGAAAAGGCAACCGACATACTGAAACGTCACCTCAGCAAGTGCGGCCTGCTACTGAACGAGAAGAAGACCGAGGAGGTGAGGACTGACCGCTTTGTGCGTTTCTTGGGTTTCGACATACGAGGTGCAGAAATCACGCTATGCCACAAGTGGGTTAAGGACTTCCAGCAACACGTCGATCGCATCACGCTGCACAACAAGCCACTGATTAATCATGTCAGGAAACTGCGCAAACGTAACGACAAGGCATCGCAAGAGCAACGCCAAAAGATATTCGGGGCCACCCTGCGTGGCATGGTACGCTTTCTGTATTACGGAAACGGTACGCACGCATGGGCATCGCTCGTACTCTCTGCTGTCAATGTCGAGGCCGACATTCGCCAACTCAGCGATTACTGCCTTGATGCTCTCCGTGCCGTCTGTACGGGCAAGACGTCTATTGGTGGATTGGGTAAGTCGGCTGGCCGTATTGTGCGCGGAAAGGGGAGGCACGTCACAGCAAATCGCAAAGCTACCGAAGCATGGTTAGACGGTTTTGCCTCGCTCATTGCCATGCGTCGCGTTATCCGCAATAAATGGCTCTACCGAACCCTTGTACACAATATGCTCATAACCGAACCTTTACGTTTAGGTGCAACATCACAGCATCAGGACAACTTACCGGATGCCTCGTGCGAAGACGGGAAAAACATCCAGTTGGAATCAACTTACAAGCGCTATCTGATGAGTCAACCTGACGGGAAAGAACTCTCGCACATCTATGCCAAACCACTCTCTGAACTTACCCACCACGACCTTCTGGCCGGCAATCGGCGCACAGTCGCACGTCGTCAGCTGTACGAAAGTCTCAGCACCTATGGTTCTTTCAGCAATCTGGCAGTCAGTCCTTCGCATTGGTTTTGGCAGAGCGAAAAACACCCTGAATTTGTCGTTCTGAAAGAATGGTACGAAGATGGAGGATTGAGGATTGAGGGTTGAGGATTGAAGATTGAAGATTGAAGATTGAGGATTGAGGATTGAAGATTGAGGATTGAGGATTGAAGATTGAGGATTGAGGATTGAAGGTTAAGGATTAAGGATTAAGGATTGAAGATTGAAGATTGAAGATTGAGGATTGAAGGTTCTTTCTCCGCTTTGCTACGAAAGCATCGGGTAAACCCGCTGAGCGGAGGATTGAGGATTGAAGATTGAAGATTGAAGATTGAGGATTGAAGGTTGAGGATTAAGATAACCAAAAACGGTCAAAAACGGTCAAAAACGATGGACGCTGTTTTTCTCATAGATTTTTCGTTTGATTTTCATTTTGATTTTGAGGGAGCCTGCGACCGACCCCTTAATCAAACCCATCAAATATTTTTGGGTTGATTTTCTACAAGGATTTCCTCTCGTGGGGATGTTTTAGACGCGGATTGCACGAATTCCGTTGAGGATGGAGGGAGGGGGAAGATTACTTGCTATTACTTAAACTCTTTTACCAACCGTTGATACTCCTTCTCGGTAATAGGGATGACACTTCCGTGGCGAGGGGTAAAATTGCCAGTGGTTGGTGTATCGCGCACATAGGTGAAATGTTGCAAGTCAGTACTCTCACAGAACTGGTAATGCCCATTGGCATAGCAGTCATACATAAGAATCCACTTGGAACCGTCAATTAAAGGGAACACGCTACTTCCCTCAACAGGAAACTGACCCGGTTTCTGTAAATGCGCCCATTCTATCGTCCAAGGACCAGTAATGTTCTTGGAGGTAGCACGCATAACGCCCTGTCGAGTCTTCCATTCACCATTCATTACCGAACGACCCTCATCCTTGAAAAACAGCACATATTGCTTGTTCTTCTTATCGTGGATCATATCACCATCGATACTGGCCTTACCAAAATCAAAGAGCAACTGAGGTTCTGTAATATCCGTAAAGTCGGCATTGGCATACGAGTAGAACAGCTTGAAATAAGGTTGGTTGAAGATACTGCCGTCACGGTTCTTGTCATTGGTGGGATATTCCCAGTCATGACGGCCTATGCTGTAATAAATAAGATAACGCTTCTTGGCAGGATCCCAGATGGTCTGCGGAGCCCATACGGCGTGCAGGTTCTTGCGGTCAAGACCTGGGATATGACTGAAACGGACAGGGAAGTCTATGGCTGTATGTTGCCAGTGAATGAGGTCGGTGCTTTTCATCAGAACGAGTCCGTCATTGCTCTGCCATCCCAAACTGGAACGCATATCGGTCAGCACCATATAGAATGTCTTGCCATCCTCGCCACGTAGCAGATGAGGGTCACGTATACTCTTGGTCAATGCAATCGTATCGCTCAGTACAACTGGCTTACCGTCGTTCAGCGAAGTGTAGTCAAATCCGTTATCCGATACAGCATAGCGTATCTGCTCACCCTCGGGAGTATTGTTCGAGAAGAACACGAACAAGTATTTCGTGAACTTCTCCTTCTTCTTTGCCTGTATCGTTCCGCCCAACAGAAGGACGCTCAACAATAGAATTAGTTTTTTCATAAGTAAATGATTGTTTTATCGTTACTAATCAATCATAAAAATTCATCAATCGTCAACCATCAATCATCAATCATCAATCGTCAATCGTCAATCATCAACCATCAACCATCAATCATCAACCATCAACCATCAATCGTCAACCATCAATCATCAACCATCAACCATCAATCGTCAACCATCAATCGTCAATCGTCAATCGTCAACCATCAACCATCAATCGTCAATCATCAATCATCAATCATCAATCATCAACCATCAATCATCAACCATCAATCGTCAACCATCAACCATCAATCGTCAATCGCCTCATGGTATCAGCAGACTGCTGTCGCCATAACTCAGGAAGCGGAAATCGTGTGCCAAGGCATAGTCATAGATCTTATGCCAATCACCTTTCACAAAAGCGCTTACCAACAACAGCAAGGTACTCTTGGGTTGATGGAAGTTGGTTACCATACGCTTCACGATATGATACTCGTATCCGGGCGCAATGATGATCTGCGTACTGCTGTGCAACACGTCCATGCCACGTTCGTTCATGTACTCAAGCAACCCTTGCAGAGCCTCCACCGTAGTCATGGGCAGTACCCCACTCTCCTCGCACTTCTGCTTGTATTCATAAGGCAACCACTGGGGAACATGAAGGGCATCCATTCCGTCCATCTCCGCCGACGTACTACGACCTGTACCCTTCGGCAAGAGGGTTGCCTGCACGCCCATGTAATACAGACTCTCCAGCGTTCTCACGCTTGTCGTACCCACCGCAATGGCCTCTCCGCCATGAGCCAAGAGTTTCTCAATGGTCTGACGACGCACGGCAATATGCTCGGTATGCATGTCATGCCCACCTATCTCCTCACTCTTTACAGGCTTAAAGGTACCGGCACCCACATGCAAGGTCACCTCCTCACGGTCAATGCCATGAGCATCAAGCTTTGCCAGTACACGCTCGGTGAAGTGCAGACCAGCCGTAGGCGCAGCCACACTGCCCTTAATCTTCGAGTAGACAGTCTGATAGGTTGTCTTGTCACTCTCCTGTGTTTCGCGATTGAGGTACGGTGGAATGGGCAGTTCACCCATCGCATCAAGTATCTCCGCCCAAGTCACTTCATGACCTTCCCCGTCCTGATCCTGCGAAAGACTCCACTCAAACATAATCTCCTGACTGGTGCCATGCTCTCCCAGACGGAAGGCAGCAAGCAAGACACGCTGTCCGTTCACCTCCAGTTCATGAAAGAGTTCTCCGCCCTTCCACTTCTTCAGGTTACCTACCAGGCAGTACCAGTTGCATTTACCCTTCGACGAGAAATTCTCCTGATACTCTGCCGGGAAGGCTGGTTCAAGCAGAAAGACCTCAATCAACGCGCCATCCTGCTTCTCACCCTTTCTGAAGTGCAGACGTGCCTGAATCACCTTGGTATTGTTGAACACCATCAGCGCACCCTCAGGCAAGTAAGCGGGCAGGTTGCTGAAACCATCCTCAATAACCTCTCCCTGCTTATAGACAAGCAGTTTACTGCTGTCACGCTCCTTTAGGGGGAATTTTGCGATGCGCTCATCAGGCAACGGATAGTCGTAATCTTGAATATGGATATGTCGTGGATCTTGCATAATCTTTATTTATATATTGTGCAAAATTACTCGTTTTAGCGCGATTTTGCAAGCAAATACATGAAAAGTTGGCCGTATGCCCCTTTCTGCATCGATATTTTTATTAACTTTGTGCAGACTAACCATAACGAACATGTTCAAGACAGATACAACACCCCACCCTCACCATCGTATTAAACAAGCATTGCGCAAGGCAATGCACATCAATGTATCATGCCTCATGATGCTTGCGTTACTACTCGGCAAAGCCTCATCGGCCAATGCCCAAACCGCATCCGACGAGGTACTGCAGAAGGCCACGCTGGTCAACGATTGGTTCATGCGCCAGTGGCCCGACCCAACGAAGGACACCTACGTGCGCAACAAGGTTCGTCCCTCCTCGCTATGGACGCGTGCCGTGTATTACGAGGGACTGATGGCGCTGGATGACATCGACCCACAAACGCGCTATCTCACCTATACCCTGGCATGGTGCGACTACCATCAGTGGACGCCTCGCAACGGAGTGACGACACACGATGCCGACGACTACTGCTGTGCGCAGACCTACATCGACGTATACCGCAAACTGGGTTCCAACCCCGACATGCGCATTCTACTGCAACCCACCGTCGAGTGTATGAACAACATAGTGAAACGTGGCAAGGAGAGCGACGCCGACTGGTGGTGGATTGATGCCATACAGATGGGCATGCCTGTGCTACAGAAACTGACCAAGGAATCAGGAAACCCAATCTATGCAGACAAGGCATGGAAGATGTACCAATACACACGCAACAAGCAGGATGGCGGACTCCGCAATGCCAAGAACGGACTGTGGTGGCGTGACCGCGACTTTAACCCTCCCTACAAGACTCCTGGTGGCAAGGACTGCTACTGGAGCCGTGGCGACGGATGGGTGGTGGCAGCCCTGGTACGTGTGATGGACGAGATGAGTCCCAAGGAACCACACTACAAGAACTATCTCAAGGATCTCACCTCTATGCTCGAGAGTCTTGTACCCCTGCAACGCGAGGATGGTTTCTGGAACTGCTCGCTTGCCGACGAGAGTGACTTTGGCGGACCAGAGGTAACAGGTACCAGTCTTTTCCTGTATGGCATGGCTTGGTGTGTCAGCCACGGATACCTGCCCAAGGAGAAATACGAACCCGTAATGCAACGTGCATGGAAAGCCATGGCGTCATGCGTGCATCCCGACGGATTCCTCGGATGGCAACAAGGCACGGGCAAGCAACCCGGCGACTCACAGCCCGTCACCTTCACACGTCTTCCCGACTTCGACGACTATGGCGTTGGTTGCTTCCTCCTCGGAGCAACGGAATATTATAAAGAGCTCTCCGGCATGACCGCAGACAAACGACACAACACAACAACATCTGCGTCCAATACTGCCTCAGAAGCACATGAAGCCCCCTCCATAGAGGGAGGGCGGGGGGAGGGTCTCCCCGGCATCCGTTGGTGGTGGCCAGGTTCTGCTGTCACGGCAGAGGGCATACGCTACAACCTGCAACAATTTGCAAGCCGTGGCATAGGCAGTGTGGAGATTACGCCCATCTACGGCGTGGAGGGCAACGAGAAGAACGACATCCCGTTCCTCTCGCCCAAGTGGATGGAAATGCTGCGCGTATGTCAGGAAGAAGGCAAACGCCTCGGCATACAGGTCGACATGAACTGTGGCACGGGATGGCCATTCGGTGGTCCCGACGTGCCACTTGAAGAAGCTGCCTGCAAACTCGCCGTGGTGGACATAACGACCGATGCCAAGACAGGCACATTCGACGCCCAGCAGTTTGAGAAAAAGAACATGACCTTCATTGCCAAGAGGGAATACAAGGACAAGAAGGGGAAGAAGCGCATCATTGCCCTCTATATGGACCACACACGCCAGAAGGTAAAGCGTGCTGCTCCCGGTGGCGAGGGCTACGTCATCGACCATTTCGACTCACTGGCCGTCAAGCACTACCTGGAGCGGATAGAACGCGCTTTCGAGGAGACTGGAACACCCTATCCTGCAACCTTCTTCAACGACTCATACGAGGTATACGAGGCAGACTGGACGCCATCGCTTCTGCAGGAGTTCAAGACACGTCGAGGCTATGACCTGCTCGACAAGTTGAAAGAGTTTGTAGACGGAGACTCCCAGGTCATTGCCGACTACCGTGAGACGCTGTCCGACCTCCTGTTGCAGAACTTCACACGCCAATGGGTGGCATGGTGCCACAAGCATGGCGTCAAGGTGCGCAACCAGGCACACGGCTCACCAGCCAATCTCATCGATGTGTATGCCAGCGTAGACATCCCCGAGATTGAGGGATTTGGTCTCTCCGAATTGGGCATCAAGGGTTTGCGTACCGACCTGGGCAAAACCAAGAAGAACGACTCCGACCTCTCCATGCTGAAATATGCCGCCTCGGCCGCTCACGTCACAGGCAAGAGATACGCGTCGAGCGAGACCTTCACCTGGCTCACAGAGCACTTCCGCACATCGCTGTCGCAAATGAAGCCCGACCTCGACCTCATGTTCTGCGCCGGCGTCAACCGTATGTATTTCCATGGAGCATGCTACTCTCCGCAGGACGATCCCTGGCCGGGATGGCGATTCTATGCTTCCGTCGACATGTCACCCACCAACAGCATCTGGAACGATGCCAAATCGCTCACCGATTACATCGCTTTCTGCCAGTCACGCCTGCAGGAGGGAGAACCCGATAACGACTTCATCGTACTGTTGCCCGTACGTGACATGTGGCAACAGAACACTTCAAAACGCCTTCTGCAATTCGACATCCACTCAATGGGCAAGAAGGCTCCCGAGTTCATCGCCTCCATCCTGAAGATCGACTCCCTAGGCTATGACTGCGACTATATCTCCGAACAACTGCTCCTTGGCACCACGTATGTCAATGGCATGTTGCAGACAGCGGCAGGCACACGCTACAAGGGCCTCATCATTCCCGGCGAGAAGACTATCATGTCAGCCGAACTGCAGAAGCACATCAAATCGCTCCGCAGTCAGGGAGCACACATCATCTATAATATCGAGGCGACAGAACTGGCCAAGGCAGCCCGCCCCGAGGAGGTAAAGACGCAATTCGGATTGAAGATGATTCGTCGCAAGGTCAACGGCACAAGCCGCTACTTTGTGGCAAACCTCACCCCCAACGACATCCGACAGTCTGTCCGCCTCACTGCACTGCAACAACCCCTCCTGCTCGACCTGCGCAGTGGAGAGAGTTGCTTCGTCGACATCGACAAGACGGGCAAGTCATCCGTCGTCTATCCTTTGCCTCGTCAGGCATCCGCCGACGTCACTCTCGTGTCCGACCTCACCGCATTACCTTGGCGACTG
Organism: Bacteroidaceae bacterium; assembly: GCA_045643405.1. Lineage (GTDB taxonomy): Bacteria > Bacteroidota > Bacteroidia > Bacteroidales > Bacteroidaceae > Physcousia. Next base: position 36,403 of record JAZUKS010000118.1, read on the forward strand.
CACTTCCCTGATTCACAGCCCGAAGTAAAACAGACCTTCCGCCTCAACAAACTGCAGTCATGGGAGACACTGCCCAACGACACCCTGTCAAAGATGATGGGAAAGGGCGTTTACGAAACCACCTTCAGTATGCCACAGGGAGCAGACCTCCAGTCGCACTACCGTATTGACCTGGGCGACGTGCGCGAGTCGGCACGCGTCTATCTCAACGGTCGCTATATCGGCACAGCGTGGGCATGCCCCATGACGCTCGACTTCCCCGGATGGATGCTGCAGAAAGACAAGAACGCACTCTGCATCGAGGTCACCAATCTTCCAGCCAACCGCATCGCCGACTATGACCGTCAAGACATCAAGTGGCGCAAGTTCAAGGAAATCAACGTGGTCGACATCAACTACAAGAAGACAACCTATGCCGATTGGTCACCCATGCCATCGGGTCTCAATTCAACCGTTAAACTTTATCGATTAAAATGAAATACCTGCTTACAGTTTGCTTATCACTCTTCGCGTTTCACTTAAATGCGAAGACATCGGACATTTGGCCCGACGGTACCCCCATGGACAAGTGGTTTCAAGACACCACTAAAGTCAGCCTATCATCTCTTGGCAAGCAATATGTCGTCACCGACTACGGGGTGAAAAACGACTCCACCCTACTGCAGACCCAAGCCATCCAGGCCGTCATCGACAAGGCATCGGACGAGGGCGGTGGCGTCATCGTCATCCCGCGCGGCACATTCCTGTCAGCCGCGCTGTTCTTCAAACCCGGCACACACCTATGTGTCAGTCAAGGGGCAAAACTCAAAGCCATCGATGACATACGATACTATCCCGTTCTCAAGACACGCATCGAGGGACAGACACGCAAATACTTCTCCGCCTTCATCAATGCCGACGGACTCGATGGATTCACCATCTGCGGCGGTGGCACCATCGATGGTTGTGGCCTTCGCTTCTGGGAGGAGTTCTGGGTACGACGCGTGTTCAATCCCGAGTGTACCAATGTCGATGCCATGCGCTACCGTCTGGTCTACATCTCCAACAGTCAGCACGTCACCGTACAGGACGTGCGCCTCATCAACTCACCCTTCTGGACCAACCATCTCTACCAATGTCACCATGTGCGCTACCTCTCATGCTACATATACTCGCCCACCAGTGGCATAGGAGCCTACGGTGACACCAGCCACGGCGGTCCCTCTACCGATGCCATAGACCTTGACGTATGCCACGACGTGATGGTCAACGACTGCTATATGTCAGTCAACGACGATGCCGTGGTGCTGAAAGGTGGCAAAGGCACATGGGCCGACCAGATGCCCGAGAATGGTCCCAACAGCAACATCCTGGTGCAGAACTGCCGCTACGGCGTGGTGCACGGTTGTCTTACCATCGGTTCAGAGTCTCTTCACAGCAGCAACATCATACTGCGCAACATCACCTTCGACAAGGCTCACCGCGTGCTATGGCTCAAGATGCGTCCCGACACGCCCCAGCACTACGAGTATATCCGCTTGGAGAACCTCAAGGGCAACTGCGGTTCATTCCTGGTGGTAAAACCATGGACGCAGTTCTACAAACTCGAAGACCGTCCCGACATGCCTCTATCTGTGGCCAACGACGTCACCATACAGAATGTCAACGTAGAGTGCAGTAATTTCTTCGACGTGGCGCTCTCCGACAAATATGCCTTACGCAACTTCTCGTTCCTCAACAGCACTGTCAAGGACAAGAAACATGCCTTTGATGCCAACATGATTACCAACACCAAGGTTAGCAATTTCAACATCGAATAAGTCACTAAAACAAGCAAAAAAGCACCTTCAAATACGAAAATTCACATTTCTTGAAACTTTTTTCGCAAAACATTTGGTAGTTCCGAAAAAAGTCACTACCTTTGCATCGCTTTTGAAAGGAAGCCGCGCCACAAAACGCGTCTGGAGAGATGTCAGAGTGGTCGAATGTGCCGGTCTTGAAAACCGGTGTACCGCAAGGTACCGGGGGTTCGAATCCCTCTCTCTCCGCAAAACTCGCTGAATTTCAGCGAGTTTTCTTTTTTACAGCCAATTTTACAGCCAAAAATTAGCACCTCATAGAGTGTCAATTACAATCAAAATCGCTGTAAATAGCTGAAATAGGCTGCAATTCCGAGCTTACAGAATTACAGCCATTTTTATTTCTACACCCAATTTTCAAGAAATCTACACCCAAAAAATGAGAAAAGGCAACTTGCGTGGAAACATATCTTGTCGTTTGAGAAATACTACTTGCATTCTTTTTCTTATAGATTCCCTTCAGAAAAACGTGAAGAAATTCCAAAATGTATATCATATTGCAGGTCGTGCCAAGGACAGTCAAGAGAAAGCAGAGGAATGATCTCTACATCGGAAATGGAAGAAATCGACTTTGTATGTTTGGGAAGGAGATAAATTATTCCGCATATCTTTGCTTGTTTTGGTGCAAAGGTATGCGGAAAATATGGAGTGGGAAAAGACATTGTTTTATTATAATCCAATGCCATTTATTTAAGCATATTCGGATTCTCTATTCCATATTCTTTGAGAATTTTATTTTGATTTGTACTAGAAAATCTTTTCTTTCCTAACAGTTTAGGTGATTTAGTTACAGAAAAGCTTTTTAGCGAATTTGGGGCTTTTAACTGAGTTTTGTCTAACAAAAGGCCTGTAATATTATTGGCAACTTCATCTGGAAGTTTGATTTCTTTACTTATGTAATATATCTCTTCGTCTTCGTCTTGGTAATCTTTGAAACGCTCTACGACAAGCGCACCAATAAATTCGTTTTCACCTATATCATGATATATAAGGTGAACGAACTTAGGCGGCTGTCTATCTCCGTACACTTCTGCACTTTCGATTTTTTCATCTTTACAATAATCTTCAGGAACAAACCATATTTCCCTGACAACCTTATACTCTGTGACTGATTTGGTCAGGTCACGAAAATACATTGTCCAGTATTTTCCTTCGCTTTTAAAATCTTGCTTAAACCAAATATCTTTTTCTCCTGTATAGCTTGATTTTGGATGTTTAAAATTCAAGACAGGATAATCGCTGCTTTTTAATTCCACTTTGTTAGTTTGTTCATTTTGTCCCAAAGCAAAACTAACGATTAATGACAACAAGATTGATAATGTAATTCTCATAATATGTAAGTGAGTTATTTATCCATAATATTAAGATTTTAATTGCGGTGCAAATATATACAAATATTATAAACAATCCAACCTTTTTTGTCATTTTTGTGTAAAAAACATTCAATTTCAATAACTACAAGAACACTTCTAACCCATTTAGTTCAAAAATGAGGGCGATTCTAACAGATCGGATTTGACGAGAGGCAAGCACTTTGAACTGCTGCGTTCCCTCGTAGAAGTTATAGCGGAGAGGGATCGCGTTATGCAGTTCGAGGATAGCACCGGACTTGGTCCAGCATTTCAAGTTCACAGGTTCTGGAGCTTGAAGAATGCGTCGTGCGGTAGAAATATGTATGCTTGTCATAACGATAACGATAACGAAAACTATGTTGAAGTGAAGTTATAAACGCAATAGGGATAGTAAGGGAGCAAGGCTGTCCTTCGGTGCTCATGAGCCGTACTTATAGACTTATTGTTTATTTGGGAATATTTACTTCCACAACTTTGCCGAGGTGATACTCCACAATCCATTTTGCACGGTTGCCTCTTACGGCAGCGGGCTTGAATGAGATTGATTTCACTTCAACGATGGCGGTTGGGCGCACCTTGTTGTAGCCCACTGCGAGGTAGAGGTATTTGTATCTCTTCGGCACGAATGGATATATACCATTATTATATATAAATGGATCCTTCAATATCACCTGTCCTTCAGGTACGATATTGCGGTTTACTATCAGTGAGCCGTTCTCATCCGTTTCAAGGTACCATTTATATGTAGTATCCTTTATTTCGCGGTACTCAACCTGTTTTGTACCGCTGATAATCTGGTCAAAGAACTCACGGTCTATCGGCAGATAGCGCCAGTTGTCCTTTGACGGAACCTCATCATTGTGACCAACAGAATATGATGCGTCCATGGTCGAAGGCTCTGCAGCCATGAAATAGCCATTGTCTTCAGAAATGACGTATTTCTTTGGTTCATGTTTGATGTTGAGGTGTTCAACCTCATCCTCATCATCAAAGTGACCGCTTGTGATAGAGAAGAATTTATCAAAGAATGCTTTCAGCTTTTTCAGCACGCTATCTTTCTTTGCTCCACGCTCGCCTCCCTTTGAGAAGAGCGACATAGGAGGAAGGATCTTCGTTATCTCAGTTCCTGACTCCTTTACCTCGCCATCCTCAAAGCAGGTGCGCACGAAGTCGTATGTAGGCTGAGGGCGCAGTTTTTCCTCTTCGATGATGCGGTCCAGTTCCTGCTTGCGTTGTTCCTCCGCATATTTCTGCCATGCCTCCGTCACCTCATCATTAGGGGTGAGCTGGTCAATGAAGTTCTCGATGAGATCTTTCTTGTTACGGAGGTCAGGGCTTGATTCAATGGACTTACGAATCTTGATGATAAGCTCAGTGTCCTGAGTGTTATCATCGTGGAGCTGGCTGATGAGGAACAGGATGTAATCGATGTTCACCTCAATCTGGCGCACCAGTTCCATCTCGAACTCGATATCATCATTCACCACCGTTGACTCATTCTCATTCTGTCCACGGTATTTCTCGTACAGTTTGTTATATATGCTCGTGTAATCCTGCAGATCACGGTCAGACAGGTGCTCAGCATCAGCGAACTGGTCGAAGGTACTGAGCAAGTTCGTTGCACGCAGAATAGCACCGAACAGTCGGATGAAATCCTTCTCTTCCGACTCACCAATGATATCCTGACCGAGAGGAAATCGCTCCAGCAGTTCCACCATCAGCTCATGATATCCCTTTACCCATTTTCCGCCTTCGTCCTCATAGCCGTTGTAGTAATCCTCGAAGGTATGTATGATGACCGTTCCGCCCGATTCCTTATCTCCGAAGAGGGCGAGCGCGTCATTTGTCTCTTTCTCCAGATTGCGGAAGCAAACCACGTTGCCGAATGACTTAATGCTATTAAGTATTCGGTTCGTGCGACTGTAAGCCTGCAGCAGTCCGTGCTGACGCAGGTTCTTATCCACCCACAGCGTATTGAGCGTGGTGGCATCGAAGCCCGTCAGGAACATATTCACTACGATGAGCAGGTCAATCTCGCGGTTCTTCATACGCAGAGACACATCCTTGTAGTAGTTCTGGAACTTCTCACTGCTCGTATCGTAGTTTGTTCCGAAGGTGGTATTATAGTCAGAGATGGCCTGTTCAAGGAAATCGCGACTTGACTGATCGAGCATAGAGGTATCATCGCTGTTCTCGTCATCGATGATACCGCTGAAGTCGTCCTCGGCTTCATTTGCTCCATAGCTGTATATTGTAGCGATGCGCAGTCGCTTCTCCGGAACCAGTTGTTCCATCTGACGCATGAACTCCAGATAATAGAGCTTTGCCACAGGGATGCTTGCCACGCAGAATATGGAGTTAAAGCCAGATAGACGTACTTCATCCTTAATTTCCTCCACCTTTCCATTCTTCGCAGACGCCAGTTTGCTGATGTTCTGCGTCTTATTGAAGACATACGCCTTTCCGTTGCGCTTTGTCTTCTGGTTGAAATGTTCCAGGATATACGTGACCACATTCGCTATACGCTCAGGCGAAGCAAATGCGCGTTCACGGTCGATGTTATACACCTGCTCATCCATTATCTCCTTCTCATTCTTCATCGTAGTGACATAGTCAATACGGAATGGGAGGACGTTCTCATCACGGATGGCATCCACGATAGTATAGATGTGGAGCTGGTCGCCGAATGCCTGTTCGGTAGTGACGAGCAGCGGATTCTTAGTGCTTCCGCTGTTGGCAGGGAAAATCGGTGTGCCAGTAAAACCGAAGATGTGATATTTCTTGAACTTCTTCGTGATTGCGACATGCATCTCACCGAACTGCGAGCGGTGGCACTCGTCGAAAATCATCACCACATGCTTGTCATACACTTCATGCTCCTTGTTCTTCTTGATGAACGTGGAGAGCTTCTGAATGGTGGTGATGATGATACGTGCATTCGGATCTCCCAACTGACGTGTGAGAACGGTAGTTGAGCGGTTGGAGTTCGCCGCGCCCTTCTCGAAGCGGTCGTACTCCTTCATAGTCTGGTAGTCCAGGTCCTTTCGATCGACGACGAACAGCACCTTGTCAATCATCGGCAGCTGCGAAGCCATGCGTGCCGACTTGAACGATGTCAGTGTCTTGCCCGAGCCAGTGGTGTGCCATACGTAGCCACCACCTTTGAGTGTACCCCAATCCTTGTAGTTCGATGCTATCTCTATGCGGCTGATGATACTCTCCGTCGCAGCAATCTGATACGGACGCATCACGAGCAGCAGTTTTTCTGATGTGAAGATGCAGTATTTAGTGAGTATGTTCAGCACTGCATGCTTAGCGAAGAACGTGGCAGTGAAGTCCACGAGGTCGCGAATCGTCTTGTTGGAGCGGTCTGCCCAATATGACGTGAACTCGAAGGAGTGCGATGTCTGCTGCTTGCCAGCCTTCGCATTCTTCTTCACCTCGTTGACATGGGCGTCGCGTGTAGTGTTTGAGTAGTATTTTGTCTCGGTACCGTTGGAGATGACAAAGAGCTGTGCGAACTCAAACAGTCCTGCGCCAGCCCAGAAGCTGTCACGGTTGTAGCGGTTGATCTGATTGAAAGCTTCCTTCAGCGATACTCCACGACGTTTCAGTTCCACATGAACGAGTGGCAGACCATTGACAAGGATAGTTACATCATAGCGGTTGTCATGCACACCGCCTTCGGGTACATACTGGTTTATTACCTGAAGGGCATTTGCATGTACGTTATCCTTGTTGATGAGCATGATATTCTTCACCTCACCATTGTCACGGACGAGGTTCTGCACATGATCCTCCTGAATGAGTCGTGTCTTCTCCACGATACCATCTTTAGCATTGGCAATGCAGAGATGGAAGAAACGGTTCCATTCACTATCAGAGAAGAGATAGTCATTCAGTCGTTCCAACTGCTGACGGAGATTTGCAATCAACTGTTGCTCCGTAGTCAGCTGCAGATATTCATAACCCTGTGCCTGAAGCTGGCTGATGAAGGCCGCTTCCAGTTCCGCTTCACTCTGATACGAAGTACTCTGTCGTGGCTGCGGTTTATACGCTGTCACGACAGTAGAGTGAACATTCTCTGCTATGAGTTTATATCTTTCGCTGGTCATAGATTCTATTTGGCGTATGGTATTCTGAAATAGTCAAGGATGCGTTTGAACTCATCCTGTGCTGTCAGGCATGTGTCACGAAGATAACCAGGTATCGCAGGCCATTCATGCAAACCACGATAGTAGAACCATCGCAGTTCATCTGTGATGATAAATGGTACGACGGCGTTAGCCAGACATTCCTTGAACATAATGAGACGACCTACACGCCCATTGCCATCCTGGAATGGGTGTATGGTTTCAAAGCGAGTATGGAAATCAAGAATGTCATCCAGTTCCTTAACGTCCTTGCTGTTATATTCGCTGAGCAAAGCCGCCATATCTTCCTGCACATGTTCAGGTTCTGACGTCTCTACGCCACCCACCTCGTTTGGCAGACGCTTGTATTCGCCTACGGCAAACCAATCCTTTCGCGAGTCGCTTGTGCCGGACTTCAGCAATGAGTGCAATGTCTTTATCATCTCCTCATCAAGCGGTTTGCAAGCATTGTCGATGATGAAGTCAATACAGCGGAAGTGGTTTGCAGTTTCCACGATGTCATCCACATTGACCGCAGAATCCTTTTCTACACCAATGGTGTTAGTCTCGAAGATATAACGTGTCTGGTCATGAGTCAGCTTACTGCCCTCGATATGATTGCTGTTATATGTAAGGTCGATCTGTACTTTATGATACAGACCGCCTTTCAGTCTCATCTGTTTCTGCTCCTGCAGAGATTCAAGTATCTTGTTTTCCATTATTCCTTCGTTTTGAATGTCAGCAGTTTATTTCTGTAGTATTCATATTGTTCCTGCACAGCAGCAATTTCTGCTGGCAGACCTTGTGAGAGGTCGTTCACCAACGCCTCGAACTTATCGAGGATGGCAACGATACGGGCTTGTTCTTCTAGGGAAGGGAAAACGAATCTGAATTTAGCCATTGCTTCCCCTTTTACTCTGACAACCTTTGCTCCGTTTGCTGCTAATCTTTTTTGTTTAGCGAATGCTTCAGTCTGAAAAAGATAAGCCATGTATTTGGGGTTTTGGTTATGAGAATATATATGAGCATCGCCACTAACAGCAACTTCGTAATTTCCCATCCATGCACATGCTTTACAACAAGCTTCAACATCTTCGCTCGTTGATGCAATAATTAAATCTCCATGATTTGCTTTTCTCAATTTTGTTGCATACGAATTATCAACAAAAGATTTCGTTGAATGAGCAAATGTGCCATAGTATGTATGAACTTGACCATAATGAATGCAAGGATATCCCTGTTCTCTAAAGTCTGATTTCAGGATGCCTGCACCTTTGGTGAAAGAGCCGAGTTCTCCTAACGAATATTCCGTTACCGGCTGTTCAGGAGCGAAGCGAGTGAGCAGTTGGTTGCGGTAATATTCGTACTGTTGCTTTCGCGCTTGCAGCTCCGCTTGCAGCTCCGCTGACAAGCGGTCGAATTTTTCGAGAATTTCAACTATTGCCTCTTGAATAGGGAGAGGAGGGAGAGAAATCTGAAACTCCAATAACATTGGAAGAGTAATGTAGGGAATAGAGCCTTTCTTTGAATTCAACAAAATGTAGTCTTTTAAATATGCTTTAAAATAATGAAGAGCATAAAAGATGTTGATACTTTCGTCAAATTTAGATAGAACATAAGTTCTTTGATACGCATTAAATTTCCCTTTGTAGTAATTAATATGTCCTACTTGACTTCCGTTTCCTGTTACCAATATAGCTTCACAATCAAACGCGTATGTATTGATTCTATAAGGCTCTGCATCACAAGTATAAAATGGATATTGTCCGTTCTCTTCTTTTGCATTGGCGTTAAGCTTTCCAGTCTTTATAGAAAGACATACTTCTCCAAGATTTACCATAGGCACCCCTTCCGGACAATACTGTTGTATAAGATCATCTATTCTTCCCATGCTTATTCCTCCGTCTTTTGCAATTCAAAGATAAGTTTTTGCTGTTCGATTTCTCTTATCAATTCCTCTTTGGATGGAAGGTATGTAAGATATTTAGCTTGGAAAATCTGTTCGTTTCCATTCAATACGCTGTATCTTGCCATGTCTTCGCTGGTTTCAGAGCAAAGAAGGAGTCCGATTGTTGGGTTATCACCCTCTGTTCTCTGCAATTTGTCGTACATACGCACATACATATCCATCTGTCCTACGTCCTGATGTGTAATCTGCGTAGTCTTGAGGTCGATGAGGAAGAAGCATTTGAGAATGTAGTTATAGAAAACGAGGTCAATATAGAAATCCCCCATATCAGTACGCAAATGTTTCTGACGAGCAACGAAAGCAAAGCCTTTACCCATCTCCATGACGAACTTCTGAAGATGTCCGATGATGCTTTTTTCCAGATCAGACTCTGTGAAGTCTGTGTTTTGTGCCAAGCCAAGGAACTCTGCCACAACTGGATTTTTGATATACTCCAGTTTGTCCTGCAACGGAGCAGTAAGCTGATGCATCTCAGCTTCGACTTTATCCTTTGCAGGTGACTGCATAAGGCGGTAGTAATACTGAGAAGCTATGTTGCGATGAAGGGTGCGGCTACTCCATACTTCACGCAAAGCTTCTTGCTCGTACCACTTACGAGCTTCTGCATCTTCAACTCTGATAAGCTCTCGATAGAGAGTCCATGGGAGCAATTTTGGACTCGCTGCGTCCACTTTCCCCGATTTTGGACTCACTGCGTCCAAAATTTCAGGGAAACACTGGTAGAATTTGATGTACTTATAAAGAGAGCTGAAGTCCAGTCCTTTACCATATTTCTCGGTAAGGATTGTTGCGAGTGACGTAATCACCTGCTTACCATATTCAGCTTTACCCTTTTCATCAAGATTCTCGCGAGCAATACGCTCACCCAACTTCCAGTTGCGTATAGTAAGGGCAGTGTTTACCGCACGGTATGCATATTCTCTAGCATCTTCTATGATGCGGCATGTGTCGTTCAACAACATGCTATCAATCATTCCCTCCTGAGTTATTATATTTTTTTCCATGCCACTTCGCTGATTAAAGGTTCGAGATGATTTCCTTGATCTGAGCACGCAGTTCATTCTCGTGCTCAACGATACGATCGATACGGGCATTGAGTTCATCAATGTTCGTTTCGACTCGTGTTTCCTCCTGCTCCACGTAAGAGTTCACGGAGATGTTATAGTCATTCTCCTTAATCTCGTCGTAGGAAGCCAGGTGTGAGAAATGAGGAACCTCCTCACGGTTGACATGCTCCATGAGAATCTTCTGTATATTCTCAGGAGTCAGCTTATTCTTATTGCCTTCATGGATAAACTCGTTAGAGGCATCAATGAAGAGCGTGCGGTTGTCGCGCTTATTCTTCTTCAGCACAATGATACATGTAGCGATGCTGACACCGAAGAAGAGGTTGGCAGGGAGCTGAATGACAGTATCAATGTAATTGTTATCCACAAGCCATGCACGAATCTTCTTCTCTGCTCCACCACGATAGAGCACACCAGGGAACTCAACGATGGCTGCTGTGCCATCGGTTGAGAGCCAGTGCAGCATGTGCATGGTAAAGGCGAGGTCAGCCTTTGACTTAGGCGCAAGCACACCAGCCGGCGAGAAGCGAGGGTCATTGATAAGGATAGGATTGTCGTCGCCCTCCCACTTGATAGAGTACGGAGGGTTGCTGACAATCGCATCGAACGGCTGATCGTCCCAGTGCTTTGGGTCGAGCAGCGTATCGCCGTAAGCAATGTCGAACTTCTCGTAGTTGATATCGTGGAGGAACATATTGATACGGCAGAGGTTGTGTGTGGTCTTGTTTATCTCCTGTCCGAAGAATCCGTTGCGCACTTTATCCTTGCCCAGCACCTTCGCCATCTGCAGGAGCAGAGAGCCCGAACCGCAGGCAGGGTCATACACGCGGCGCACTTCCTTCTTGCCGTTGGCTACGATACGCGCAAGAAGTTCGCTTACCTCCTGAGGCGTGAAGAACTCACCGCCTGACTTGCCAGCGTTGCCAGCATACATTGTCATCAGGAACTCGTATGCATCACCGAAGGCATCAATGCTGTTGTCCTGAGGGTTAGAAAGGTTGAGTTCATTGATGGCTTCCAGAATCTTCACCAGCTTAGCGTTACGCTTAGCCACGGTGTCCCCCAACTTGGCGCTGTTCACATCAAGGTCGTCGAAAAGTCCCTTGATGTCCTCCTCACTCTCGGTACCGATGGCACTCTGCTCGAAGTCGCGGAAGATGCGTGCCAGCGTCTCGTTGAGGTTTGCATCGTTCTTGGCATTAGCCACAACGTTGCTGAACAGTTCCGAAGGGAGGATGAAGAAGCCCTTCTCCTTTACAATCTGCTCTTTAGCGTATATCGCTTCCTCGTCTGAGAAGCGAGCGTAATCGAAATCATCAACGCCAGCTTCATGCTGCAGGCGGTTGATGTAGTTCGTGATGTTCTCCGAGATGTAGCGGTAGAAGAGCATTCCAAGCACGTACTGCTTGAAGTCCCATCCGTCAACGGCACCACGCAGTTCGTTGGCGATTGCCCATATTGTTTTGAATAACTCTTGCTTTTGTTGAGTTGATGTAGCCATGGAAAAATAAAAACTCCCAAGTGAAATGTACCGACTGGGAACCACCCCATTTGCACACCCACGAGGGAGTTTATTATATCTTTGTATGTTGTTTGACTGTTACGTCATCGGTGGTTTATTTGTCGGTGTACTTGCTTCTCTCTTTTAATTAGAGATTCGCGCGCACGCTTATAGGGCACAAATTTACGAAAAAATAATTGAAACTAGGACGCTTTGCCAATCTTTTATAAAGATTTAAGGAAAATTGCTCCCAATTTGCCACTTTGTGTGCTGTTGGAAAATTTCGCGGATTTGGTCCGCTGGCAACTGCAAAAAGTTGACCCCCACATTGGCGCAGTCGCATGACCCCTTTATTATTACATACAATTGACCCCCACAGATCAGGCGATTTGTGGGGGCTTTTTTGTACCTTTGCCATGCGTCTTTGGGCGGGCGCAGATTATGGCAAAAGGTATAACATTAAAAACAAATGTAATAATGCACTGCAAAATTACACAAATTCTGCGACTTTACAGTCATGGAATAGGGATAAAATGCATCAGTCGTATGCTGGAGTTATCCCGAAACACAGTTAGAAGGTATGTCC
>JAZUKS010000119.1:0-3996 GCA_045643405.1 Bacteroidaceae bacterium
AAATATATAACTTGGTATAATACGAAAAGGATAAAGCTTAGATTAAAAGGAATGAGCCCGGCACAATACCGAGCTCACTACTATAGAGAATTTGATAATTAACGTTTAATTTAACGTCCAACTTTTCGGGGTCACTTCATGTGCTACATACCCTCCTTGTTTTCTATGGTCTTCCTTGTTGTCAGATTCAGCCTAAACCACACACATTTGGTTTTTCTGTAGAGAATTTGTTTGTGTAAGGGTTGGGCGCACCTTACTTTCTCCTTACTTTCTCCCACAATTCTACACAATTTTGTGAGCGCTCCTTGAGCGCACCTAAGGCGCAGGCTGTAGAGACTCTTGTGAATGTGGTGATTTTTCTTTTTCCTATAGTCATTCCGATACCTTCCCGATATCATCCCGATACATTCTCGATACCTTCCCGATGGTTTTCTTCCCGATGAAAATGCTGTATTCGTGCATATTCTTTCTTTTTCGTGTGAAAAATGTTGTTTTGGTTAGAATTGAACATCTGCTTACTAAAAAATACTGCACAAAACACAATAGCAATAAGTTTTTTTTGTAACTTTGTGTTATCATAACGATTAAGATGAAATAGGAACAACAAAAACAAGAAGAAATGAAAAACAAAATCCGTGTGCTGCCCGTATTCTTTGCCATGCTGACTATGTGTAGCCTTTATGCCCAGAAACAATACGAAGACAAGGACTTTAGTCAGGGTGTCTTGGTTCGTACCATGCCCGACGGAAAAGATTCTGTCTGTACCAACGTCAAGATATACAACGGTGGTAAGGAATATGACAAGCAGAACTCTGTCGTTTACAAAGACAGCCTGGCTGGCATCATCACTCTCACGCCACAGGAAGTCTCGTCATATCGCATCGTTCATCAGAAGTTGCGCCAGAGCCACGAATACATCAAGGAAGATGGAACGATTGGCAAGGTCTTTCTTGCTCGGCCAACAATCAAGGATTCCCTTCGACCTAAAATATATAAGGTGTATTCTACCCCTAAGAAGTACCAGCGCTACATGGGTGTGAGCAACGAGAAGTTGGTGGCCGTTATGAAGAAGGACGACCCTTCATACGGCAACAAACTCATCGAATACCTCGAAGAGCAGAACCGTATCTATGGAGGCAACAGCGAGATTGCTAAGTATGTCCAGACGGTTCATCCCAGTCGCTATTCCATCAGTCGTCGCTACTCTGTTGTCAAGTCGCAGAACACCAACCGTCTTCCCGTGTTTCGTTGGGGTGTGGGCACGGGTGTCAACCTTAACATGCTCTCGTTTCGAAACCCCGAATACAAGTTCGAGATGGACACACAGGCACAATGGCAAGCACAGCTCTTTGCCGACTACCGTACGGCTTTTGGCATCGGCTTGCATGCAGAACTATCGTTCCTTAAAGCATCCAGCAAGATGAGCAGTGAGCCGATAGAAGGAAACAACATACTCTACTTGGCTTACAACAAGACGGCTATCACCTTGCCCGTCATGCTGCGTCACACCTTCACCAACCTGCGAGGTAAGTGGCTACCATTTATTGATGCCGGCGTTCAGCTGCGTTACGATTTCAAGGACCAATGCGACGAATATCGTCTTTATGAGACATTGGCCGACAATACCCTATATCACTATACCTATGAGAACAAGGGAATTTCACTATCCTTCGTCGGAGGTATCGGTATAGAATACCGAGTTACCCCCAAGCATTCGCTCTTTTTCGAAGGTAGATACAGTTTTCAGAATGTGCCCAGGCTTATCGAGAATAATTTCGTAATGCCTGTCAACTCACTTATGTTCAATCTCTCATACAGTCTTTAATACGCCATGAAAGTTTTAAGATATACACTCATCACATCTGCCTTTGCGATACTGCTGTCTTCGCTCCTCATTTCATGCGTTGGTGATGTTGAATTTGGCGAGCCCGACTTCAGTCAAAAGGCTCAAGAAGTGCAGCAGAACAATGTTATTGTACTGACATCCGACATTGACAAGAACACCCTTTTGGGTCGGGTCGAGCAGAAAGGTTTCGTTATCATGCGCCAGTTGGAATCGTTTGGTCTTGAGAATCAAATAGAACGCATCACGTTGGCTCCCGATGCTCCATTCGAGTACACCATCAGCGAGAATATTTGGCCGGGACTCAACATAAAGGTGTATCCCTTTATCATTGAGGATGGACATGAATTCCGAGGGTCGACGTCCAGCTTCTATTCCTTTGTATCCGGGAAGCCCGTCATCATCGACAACGTTGAGATCATTCCAGATGACGAACTTCGCATGACTGGTAGGATAATCATTACCGGCAAGGACTTCGGCGAAAAATATTTGGTTCAGAATGCCACTCTCTATACGGCTACTTGCAAGGAGCACGGTACTGGCGATGCTTCATTCAAACTGATGCAGAGTACTTGCACAAATGAGCGGATGGAGTTTCGCTATGAATGCTACTGCTTCGCAGCTCACGACCTGTATCTTAAGGTTAGGGGAGTGACTACGCACCTCAGCACTGGCCTTGAGGCACAGACGTATGAAATCACCCAGTTCGAGCATGATGCCAAGATAGGCATACCTCACACCATAACGGTAAAAGTAAATGGTGCTGAAGTGGAATCCGTCGGAGCTTATCTTAGCGATAAGCACCGTATGTCATGCTCCAACCAGTACGACAGTTCTGGTAAGACGAAGGTAATATTCTCGGCATCCCCAGGCAAATACATGGCCACCCCGTACATTGTCTGCAACGGGCACGAAATCACTCTTCCCAAACAAGATGTCACCCTGACTTCGCTATGGGGCGGAATATGGTCTGAGACTTTAGGAGACCTCGGCAACGAATATAGGACATCATCTAATACACTCCTTTGGAATATGTGGGACTGGGGCGACCAGAACCGACATAGCAACGAATGTATCGATGTGAGCTCATATAATCTCGCCACCGGCCAGTTGGAACACTATGAGTACGAGTATCACAACTACCACGAACCTTGGCGTGCCTTTGGTGAATACATGCTTGTTGTCGAGGGCGATGTGGTGTACTTCAGTGTCAGCCTTGATGAACAAAAGAAATGCATCCGTGTCCTCAAGATTGTTCCTGGGCAGTCAGGCGTGCAAGTGGTAGGCGACGTGGCATACGACGCTGCCAAAGGTAAGCGCAACTTCGAACTGTTTGCCAAGGTGGACGACACCTATTTCTTCGTGGATCAGGCGTCGGAAACCATGATGACTTGGAGGGCAAAGACAAACGCTATTGCCTACAAGGCATACCTCGGCCGCTGGGGTCAATTCATCGGACAAGATGACAGCCACTTCTTCTTCTATAACGATACCTACAAAGACGAGCACATTGAGCGCATGTCTATTTCCAACCTTGATAATCGTGAGAGGCTCGACTTGGATCTCTCCTTGCGCATTAACACCATTGATTCGAGAAATGAGCTTCGACCTATTGGCTATGTAGGCTGGAATGGGTACAGAGTGTACAACGGACGCATCTACCAGAGCAACATCATGCGTAGCACCTCCACCACCGATCTCACCGACCATCGTTACTACGGCTTGCCCAGCAACAACGATATGGATAATTATATCTTATGTCCCGTGGGCAAAGAGCTATATTGCATCCCTAATGACGGCTATGGGGGGACGCTGTACATGTTAAAGAGATAGGCGGAAAGTAAGCATTCGATAAACTACATGTGCTAATACCTTCATGATAAAGTTACAGCGACTATCACTTCAATTTGGAGTAGATAGTCGCTGTAATCTTTTGTACCTATATGTTGCAGTTCTGCTATACCTCGTCACGCAGTTTTCCTGTTTTCGTCACTTTTTGTAGTAAATAATTCAAATTATTGCTGTCCGGTAAAACTTTTTTTGAATTGATAAATTTAGGGCTGGTACTTGCACGAAGTATCAGCCCTTTTGGTTATCTTTGCTTTTACCACAAAACAAAAATCATAACCATGGGCAAAGATAGCAATTTTACC
>JAZUKS010000120.1:0-18249 GCA_045643405.1 Bacteroidaceae bacterium
ATAATGGGGAGGAAACTGCGCTGTGAAAGGAGGATAACAGGAGTCAAGAAGCCTGAAGATAAGAATTCAGAAAACAAGAAGACAGAAGACAAAGAGCCTGAAGATAAGAATTCAGAAATCAAGAAGACAGAAGACAAGGAACCTGAAGATAAGACTTCAGAAACTAAGAAGACAGAAGACAAAGAACCTGAAGATAAGAATTCAGAAGCTAAGACTTCAGAAATTAAGAAAAGAATGTCATTCCGTACGTGGTGCGGAATGGCATTTTTTGTATGAGTCTACCCTACCAGCACTCAATGTCGTCCTTTATCTCGGGAAGCATTTCTTTTCTGTAAATAGGATCTTTACCTTCCTTACGCTGACGGAAATAATCCTTGTACAAGCGAATCACCCACTTAGACAGCAAGAGTATAGAAACAAGGTTGATGAAAGTCATCAACGCCATACCTAAGTCTACAAGGCACCACGACTGTTGCAACGACATGAAACCGCCTGACAAGACCGTTAAACCCGTAATGACGCGGAACACCTGAACAGCCCACTCCTTCTGCGTAATGAAGCGTATGTTTGTCTCACCAAAGAAGTAGTTGGCGATAACCGTACTGTATGCAAACAGGAAGATAGCTGCCGTAAGAAACCAACGACCGAAGTCGCCCAAATGGTGTTCCATGGCAGTACCGGTAAGCACAATGCCATCCTGTCCGTTATCGTAAACACCAGAAAGGATGATGATGAAAGCCGTACAGGTACAAATAAGGATGGTATCCGTAAACACGCCCAGCGACTGCAGGAGTCCCTGCTTCACAGGATGCGAGATGCTCGCCGTAGCGGCAGCATTGGGAGCACTACCCTCGCCTGCTTCGTTGCTGAAAAGACCACGTTTCACACCTTGCATGATAGCCATGCCCAGCACACCACCGGCAGCCTGCTTCAAACCGAAAGCACTATCAATAATGAGTTTGAACATGTGAGGCACCTCACCTATGTTCATTATAAGGATATAAAACGCCAGCAACAGATAACCGATGGCCATAAAAGGCACCACCATCGACGCAAACTTGGAGATACGCTGAATACCTCCGAAGATAATGCCGAAGGTGAGAATAGTCAGTCCCACGGCAACGGAAATAGGTGGCAGTACATTCTCGCCCACCGCGCTGTTGTAGGCCTCGCTGACAGCTTCGCACAACGTGTTGCTCTGCGTAATCTGGTTAGCCATGCCAAAAGTATAGATAATGAAAACGGCAAACACTACACCCATCCAACGCGAGTGCAAGCCATGTTGCATATAGTAGGCAGGTCCACCATAGAACGAGTCCTCACCCTTGCGCTTAAACAACTGGGCTAATGTTGCCTCAAAGAATGCCGTTGCAGCACCAAAGAGTGCCATCACCCACATCCAGAACACCGCTCCGGGTCCACCCAAGCAGATGGCACTTGCCACACCTGCCAGGTTGCCCGTTCCGACACGGCTCGACAGACTTACGGCAAATGCCTGAAAAGAGTTGATGCTACGTTTGCCATTGCTCTGGGCGTTCACGTCCGTCTTGCCCGACGTGAAGAGCAAGCGAATCATCTCCTTTATTTTAAGGAATTGTACGCCACGAAGGCAGAAAGTAAAATAGACAGCACAACCTACGAGCAATGCAATAATGACGTAGGTCCAAAGAAAATCAGAGATATCCTGTATGATTTCCATCACACTATACCAAATCAAGAATCTCTGCAGGAGTCTCTACCATACGGAACGCTCCGATCTCACGCAGATAGTCACGGTCGCGGAATCCCCACAGCACCGAGATACAAGGAAGACCGGCATTGCGTGCAGTAGCCATGTCCACCTCCGAATCGCCCACATAGATGGCGTCTTCGGGAGCGACATCCAGTTTCTTCAACGCCTTGTACACCATGTCGGGGAAAGGCTTGCGACGCATCTCCTTGCTCTCGCCGATGGCGAGGTCGATGGTTTCGCTAAAAAGAGCACGGTAAAGTTGGTTAACTCCCTTCTGCATCTTGTTGCTTACAATGGCAGTCTTGTAACCACGGGCACGCAGTTCCTTCAGCATGTCCTCCACACCGGGATAGATTGATGTATGGTCCTGGCAATGTTCCACATAATGTTCCTGGAAAATCTGCAAGCACTCATCAAACTCCAGTTCCTCGGCCTCTTCGGGTACAGCTTTTTCAAGCAGTCGTCTAACACCGTTTCCCACAAACGCCTTCACCTCTGCGGTCGTGCGTTCGGGCCATCCCATCTGGCGCAATGCAAAGTTTGTACTTTCCACCAAATCGTACAACGAATCGGTCAGCGTACCATCCAAATCAAAGATTATTGCCTTGTATTTCATTATTATTGCATAAAATATGATGCAAATATACAAAAAAATCCTAAACAATTTGGAAGAATGGTTAAAATTTCATAAATTTGCACGGAAATTATGTTAAATTAACATTCATTCATTAAAAATTTAAATTTATGGCAACAAAAGTTGACAGCGTAATTAGCGCAAACAGTGAGAAGATGCCCATGTTCACCTACCTTGGTTTGTTGGGCGTAGTATTGTCTTTGGCAACCACTTTCATGAGTGCAGGTACAATGAAGGGTCTCTTGACCGTAGTCTCGTATTTGGCAAATGGTGTTGCAATGTACTATGTGTATGATTCTTTGAAGAAGGGTATGATGAACCTCGAGCAGCCTTGCACCAGCTTGTCAACCTTCTGTGGATATGGTGTTTTGGCATACAATGCCTTGATGAGCATTGCTCTCCTTATTGCTATCGTTAGCAGCGACTGGGCAAGCACTGGCGTTGTTGGTGTACTCGGTGTATTGGTTGGTTTCGTATATTTCATCCTCTACATCATCTTGGGTTGCAAGCTTATGAGCAACTATGAGGGTACTTTGAAGACCTTGGGTATCTGCTTCGTAGCAATCCCCGCTATCCTTATCGTCAGCAGCATCGTTGGTGTTCGTGCAGCTGGTATTGGTGGTACAAGCAGCTTGACTACTGTTATCGCTATCCTCTCTGCTGCTTGTGCAGCATTCCAGTTCCTCGTAGCACACAAGGTTATCACTGGTAAGAACCTCTTCTAAGAAAGACTTACAATCGTTCATTCGAACGACGTAATGATACAGCGACAGTCATCCCAAAGATGGCTGTCGTTTTTTTATTACCTTCCTCTTCATCCAAGCTTGAAAAGGTCAAGAGACGGACATGAAACAAGGAGTGGAAAATCGCACTTTTCGTCCTCTCTTCCTCCGACGTGCGTGTACTCAAAGTCCAATCAAACTCCAATCAAAGTCCAATTAAACTCCAATGATTTGAGGAAAATATTGTAGTTTGATGGGAATTTAATTATGATTTGATTGTAGGCAGAGTACGGACAAGTAAGAGACTGGACGGAAACACGGAAATACTTTCTGCCTCATCTTCAGACAAGGCAAAGACCATTTTCTATCTTTGCAAGAAAGACAAGAGTATTATATCTATAAATACGTTGTGGGTCAGATTATATATCATTTCCGTACCTTATATATTTTTACGTTATTATTTGCAAGATTTCACACTTATTCGTAACTTTGCATCCGCAAATGCGGATAAGGGAATCGGGTGCAAATCCCGAGCTGTCCCGCAGCTGTAAGTTTCATGAAGGGCATGCCACATTTGGTCACTGACCGTTTCTGCGCCAGGCACCTGGTGACAAGAGCAATACGGTTGGGAAGGCCGGCAGGAAGGCCCGGAACAAGTCAGAAGACCTACCGCCTTTGCAGTAAACGCCAACCCGACGAGGGAAGACGCTTATGTATTCACGAACCGAGGAGAACGTGTTTAACATTAATAATATTTCAAAAAAGAAAACAAAATGAAGAAATTCTATTTCTTGGCAATGATGCTCTGCGCAGGCTTTGCCTTCACATCATGTAGTGATGACGATGAGATTGAACCCACCTTTACCGTTGACTTCGAGGGTGACTACTTCACCAAACTGATTGACAACAAGCAGTACAATGGCGACCTCATCTACAGCGGAGTAGAGTACAAGTGGACCGATGCCAGCACCACCCTCAGCGGTGAGGTTGTCAAGGCTGACTGGAGCGCTTGGGGTTACGGATATGGTTGGGACAATGGCTTTGCCATCTCGAACTATGTAAATCCCGATGCAACAAGTTTCCAGGAGCAACTCTCTGTATCAAAGGCAAAAGGCAACTTTGCTGTGGCCTACAACGACGGTAGCAAGTTGGCATTCGCTGACGGCCAGGATCACGAGATCCAGAGCATCGACATCGCTCCCGTGGCTTACGCTTACAACGAGATGAAGAAGGCTTGCGGTAAGGGTTACTCATTCCAGGTTATCATGACCTTCGAGAAGGCAGACGGCACCAAGACCCCTGTTCCCGTTGATATTGCAAAGGACGATGTAGTACAGGAAGGTTTCGCTACCATCCAACTCTACCAGAAGGCTAACAGCGTAACCTTCACCTTCGACGGTTCTGACAAGGGTCAGTACGGCTTGAACACTCCCAAGTATGTTGCCATCGACAACATCGTTATCAAGAAGTAAAACTGTTACATGCACATAATCAACAAGATTAGCAATATAGCACGACTCACCCTGGCACTTGTCGGGGTGGGTTTTGTGCTTTCTTCGTGCGACACCACAAACGGCATTGCCGAGGAGCAATTCGAGCAGACCGGCAAGGGTGTGCTGATACTCTGCGAGGGCAATTACAACAGTGGCAATGCATCGCTTTCCTACTACGACACCGAGACACACAAGGTGGAGAACGGCATCTTCCAGCGTGCCAACGACCGCAAACTGGGCGATACGGGCCAGTCCATCATCCTGAAGGATGGGGTGGCCTATATAGCCATGGAGAACAGTGGCATTGTATGGAAGATAGACGCCAAGACCTTCCGCGTGATGGGACAACTCACCACCAACGACACGGAGCACATGATCAACCCGCGCTTCGTCCATTTTGTCAGCAACGACAAGGCATACATCACCGACCTCTACGCCCCCTATATCACGGTCTTCAATCCCCAAACCATGAAATACGTGGGGAGCATCAGTACCGGGCAAAACGGCATGAACGGATATTGCTCGACCGAGGAGATGGTGCAAGTGGACAACGAGGTGTTCACCAACTGCTGGTCGTACAGTCGCAACATTCTGATTATCGACACTCAGCGGGATGCCGTGTGCGACAGCATCGTCCTGGGCAGTTGGCAACCCAAGTCGATGGTAGTGGATGCCAACAAGAAACTGTGGGTCATCACCGACGGCGGATACAGCACCGAGACGGAGAGTTTCAGCGACAACGTGCCTCATCTCTACCGCATCAACCCCAAGACACGCGAGGTGGAAGTGGACCTGCCCATGTCTACCGACGAGAGCACGGTGCAGATTGCCCTCTCGCCCGACAAGAACACGCTGTACATGCTGAACAACGACGTCTACCAGATGAGCGTCACAAGCAACCGTCTGCCCGACAACCCCTTCCTCCTTGCTCCCGTTGACAGCAACGGCAAGCGCCACAAACTGTATGGCATAGGCATCAACCCCACAAACGGAGAGATCTATGTGGCCGATGCCGTCGACTACCGCCAGTCGGGCGTGGTGTGTCGCTACGACAGGAACGGCACACCCATCGACAACTTCCGCGTAGGCATCCTTCCCACCCAGTTCGTATTCATCAATGCCGTGCAGGATATTCCCCAAAACAACCACACAGATGAGGATGAAGACCTTCTGCGCCTGGAACTGGTCGACACGGTATTTACCTATATGCCCGCCCCTGGCCATCAGGTGAACGGATACACCGTTGTGGGCGATTTCATTCACGATGGCGCCACCATGAAGGAGGCTTGCTCCGAGGCGATGAGCCACTTCCGCAACGAGTGGTCGGTAAGTCTGGGCGGTCAGGGCGGATACATCGTGGCTGGTTTCCGGGACAATGTGCCGAACACCAACGGCAACTACGAGATTGCCATTAAGGGCAATCCATACAGTTACCAGTCGGAACCCGGCATCGTGTGGGTGAGCATGGACGAGAACGGAGACGGACTGCCCAACGACACGTGGTATGAACTGGCAGGAAGCGAGTATGGCACAGAGAACGAGACGATCAACTACGCCATCACCTACTACAAGCCTACCACCGCGCAAAGCGAGATACGCTGGACCGACAACCTGGGAGGCGAGGGCATCATCCCCTATATGGCAAGTTGGAACACGCATGCCACCTACTGGCAGGACTGGGTGCCCACAGAGACTGACGAGCAAGGACGCGAATGCCACACATACTATGGTTCGCGCCTCAAAGACACCCATACCTACGAAGATGGTTACTCCATGATGCCCCCCTTCCAGTGGGGATATGCCGACAACAATGGCGACGACTATTTCCGCAACAAGGAGGTTGACTACCCCAGCGTATTGGGTTACTTCAAGATATGCAACGCCGTGACCGCAGACGGCAAACCAGCCAATCTGCCCTACATCAATTTCATCAAGGTTCAGACAGGACAAACGGGATGGACGCCCAACCTGGGCGAGATAAGTACCGAAGTGTACGCCATCTGGGCTGTGCGCGAACCCTATAAACGGGAATAATGATACGCAGTCTCATCATACTCATTTTGTGCTGTATGGCCTTGCCCATCCATGCACAAAGCGATGCCCCCTCAAATGCCTTGAGGGATGAGACAGCACGTTCGCACAACATGAATGAGGTGAGTGTGTCGGCTCACCGAAGGATGAAAGATGCCGGCATACAGAAGACGGCGATAGACAGCGCCATATTGCACGAGAATCTGGCGTACTCCATGTCCGACATCCTGACCAAGCACTCCACCCTGTTCATCAAGAGTTACGGCAGGGCCACCGAGTCGACGGCAGAGTTCCGCGGTACCAGTCCCAGTCACACGCAAGTGATGTGGAACGGGATGCGCATCAACTCGCCGATGCTGGGCACGGTAGACTTCTCGTACATACCGGCCAACTTTGTCGACGAGGCCACCCTGTTTCACGGACCCTCGTCGGTCAGCCTTACCGACGGCGGACTGGGAGGTGCCATTGAACTCAGCACACGTCCCAACTTCACGCAGGAGAACCACAAGTGGGGAGTGCAATACACGCAAGGCGTCGGTTCGTTCAGCACCTTCGACCAGTTCTTCCGCCTGCAATACGCCAATGAGCGATGGAGCAGTAGCACCCGCCTATCCTATGGCCACTCGAAGAATAACTTCCCCTACACCAACTACGACAAGAAGGTGGATGAGAGGAACGAGGCAGGGCAGATAATCCGTTCGTATCACCCCACGGAACACAACAAAAGCGGTTACTTCGACGACGTGAATGTGATGCAGGACGTCTATTTCCGCGACCTGCACGGAAACCGACTGGGCGCTATGCTCTGGTACAGTTATTCGCTACGTGGTCTGCCATTCCTGAGTGTCGACTACAAGGACGACAGCGACTTCAAGAACGAGCACACCCAGCAAAGCGTGCGTTCGCTTGTCAGTTGGGATCATACCAAAGGTCGGTGGAACGTCAACGTCAAGGCTGGTTACAGTTACCAGGACATCGGTTATGACTACACCACTACACGACAGGAAACGAGTACCGACATCACCCATTCACGCAGTTACTCGCAGACGGGAAACCTGCAAGCCAACATTGACTTCCAGCCCACCGACGCCTTCTTGCTGAATGTGCAGTCGTCCGTCAACTACAGTCATGTGCGCAGTTGGGATCACTCCCCCTTCCACATCGGTCAGAACTACAACCTCGGACGCATGGAGGAGCATCTTGCCGTATCTGCCAAGTGGCGCCCCACCCAGGCACTGACCCTCAACACCGTACTGCGCGAGGCGGTTTACCTGCGCGACGCTACGGCTCCCATCCCGGCGCTGTTCATCGACTACATCCTCTACAAACCGTGGAACTTGGTGGTAAAGGCCAGCGTGACGCGCAACTACCGCTACCCAACCATGGACGACCTGTATTATCAGCCCGGTGGCAATGCGCTACTCAAACCCGAACGGGGTTTCAGTTACGACGGAGGACTGGAGTTTGCGGTAAAGAGAAGAGGCTGGGCCGTCAAGGGCAACGTCTCGGCCTTCGACTCGCATATCAGCGACTGGATACTCTGGACGCCCAACACGAAAGGTTACTGGCAACCGTCGAA
Organism: Bacteroidaceae bacterium; assembly: GCA_045643405.1. Taxonomy (GTDB): domain Bacteria; phylum Bacteroidota; class Bacteroidia; order Bacteroidales; family Bacteroidaceae; genus Physcousia. The sequence continues at coordinate 8,192 of JAZUKS010000120.1, forward strand.
CGTAAAGAAGGTGCACAACTATGGCGTGGAGACCATGATGCACGCGCAATGGCAACCTCACAAGGACTGGCAGGTTAGCGCTTCGGGCAATTTTGCCTACACACCCTCCATCAACAAGGGAGAGAAGATCAACTCGAACGACGCATCCTACGGCAAGCAACTCTGCTACGTTCCACGCATCTCTGCCAACCTTAATGTGGCGCTGAATTACCGCACCTGGAGGCTCGCCTACCAGTGGGTACATTACAGCGAACGAAGCACGACAACAAGCAACGAGGTGGGTTACATCACCGGTCGTCTGCTACCCTACTACATGAGCGACGTCACACTCGAAAAGACCATGAACTTCCGTCATGTGTCGCTGTCTGTCAAGGGTGTCGTCAACAACCTGCTCAACAGCGAGTATGTAACCGTTCTGTCGCATCCCATGGCAGGGCGCAACTACGAGGTGTTTGTTGAAGTCAAATATTAAACCAACTGAAACAAAGCAAAATATAAAGATACTTACTCAAATAGATACTCCATGAAAAAGATTGCACTTAGCCTTGTATTTCTCGGTTTGTCGCTCGCCTCATCGGCACAGCAAAAGGCCGACTTCAACGTGGTTCCTCTGCCAAAAAGCATCGAAGTAAACGACTCGCTCAACACCTTCGTGCTTCGCGACGGTGCCACCATCGGTTTCGCCTATGGCGACGTAGAGATGGCGCGTAACGCTGAGTTTCTGCAACAGTATGTAAAGCAGAATACCGGGATACAACTCATCCTGGCGCCCAATGCCAGGAAGGCGGACATCATGCTGGCGCTTTATCCCGCAAAACAGCGCACCGACAACCACGATGCCTACACCATCACGGTGAACAAGAAGGGCATCAGCATACAAGCAAACATGGGCGAGGGCATCTTCCGAGGTATACAGACCCTGCGCAAGGCACTTCCCATTGCCGATGCAGAAGCAGAAGCAGAAAGACAGCGCTTGCTGGGACATTGCCTCGATAACAAGTACCGCGGACCTGAGGTGAGAATTCCATTCGTCACCATTCACGACGAACCGCGCTTTGCCTACCGTGGTCAGATGCTGGACTGTGCCCGCCACTTCTTCCCCGTTGAGTACATCAAGAAGCACCTCGACATTCTGGCACTGCATGGCGTAAACCAGTTCCACTGGCACATCACCGACGACCAGGGATGGCGCTTCGAGGTCAAGGCACTGCCCGAACTGGCCAGGAATGCCAGCATCCGCAAGCATACCGTCATAGGTCACAACTGTTACAGCAAGGATGCATATCTGTATGACGGCACCGAGTATGGACGTGATTGCTACTACACCCAGGAGCAGATACGCGACATCGTGAAGTATGCACAGGACCGTTACATCAATATCATACCCGAGATTGACCTGCCCGGACACATGGTGGCGGCCATGCACGTCTATCCCGAACTGGGTTGCACAGGCGGACCGTACGACGTGTGGCCCATCTGGGGCGTTTCAGACGACGTGCTTTGTGCCGGCAATGCCAAGACACTGGAATTCCTCAAAACGGTGCTCGGAGAACTCTGCGAGGTCTTCCCCAGCAAGTATATCCACATTGGCGGTGATGAGAGTCCACGCACGCGCTGGCAGAAATGTCCCAAGTGCCAGGCAAAGATGAAGGAACTGGGACTGACCAAGGAGGCACAACTGCAAACCTACATCAACAAGGAACTCGACAAGTTCCTGACTGGCAAGGGACGCACGCTCATCGGATGGGACGAGACACTCGAGGGTGGTCTCTCCGAGAATGCCGTCGTGATGTCATGGCGTGGTTACGAAGGTGGCATTGAGGCTGCACGTCAGCACCATCGCGTCATCATGACTCCTACCAGCAACTGCTACATCGACTATTACCAGTTGAAGGGTGAGACGCAGACACAGCCTCTTTCCATCGGTGGTTACGTTCCTGTAAGCAAGGTGTATAACATGGAGCCCGTCCCCGACAAACTGTCGGAGGAGGAGCAGAAATACATCTGGGGTGCGCAGGTCAACCTTTGGACGGAGTATATCCTCAGTCCCGACCATGTGCAGTACATGCTTCTGCCCCGTCTGGCAGCCATCAGCGAAGTGCAGTGGATCACCCCCGACAAGAAGGACTTCAAAGCCTTTGAGTCCCGCCTCTCCCAACTCACAAAGTTATATCGTCACCTGGGATACAGATACTGCCCCAAGCACGAATAACCCCTTTTAATGAACCGTGCATCGCAAGCCATGCATCACAAACCATGCATCACAAGCCATGCATCACAAGCCATGCATCGCGGTTCTCCTCCTAACGAGCGCCCCCGTTCCCTCGGGTTCTCCCGAGGGCATCACGCCCCCCGCAATGAGGGCATCATGAAATTATGAACTATGAATTTTGAACTATGAACTATAACCTGACCTCCCTTTCCATCGGCTACGGGAACATCGTGATTGCCGAAGGCATCGATGCCACGCTCGAGGCTGGCAAGATGACCTGCCTGCTGGGTCCCAACGGAGCCGGCAAGAGTACACTATTGCGCACGCTGAGCGCCTTCCAACCCAGTCTTGGCGGTGCAATGCTCATCGGTGACAAGGACATCAAGGCACTCACCCCCCAGCAACTAAGCAAACTCATTGGCGTAGTGCTGACCGAGCGCATCAACGTACAAGGAATGACAGCACGCGAGATGATCGCCATGGGACGCAGTCCGTACACCAATTTCTGGGGTAAACTGCAAGACGAAGACAACAAGATTGTAGACGAAGCCATCGAACTGTGCGGTATACAAGACCTTGTGGCACGACAAGTCAACACGCTGAGCGACGGAGAACGCCAGAAGGTAATGATTGCCAAGGCACTGGCACAACAGACGCCCATCATACTGCTGGACGAGCCCACGGCATTTCTTGACTTCCCCAGCAAGGTAGACTCTATGTTGCTACTCTCGCGCCTGGCTCACGAAAAACAGAAAGCCATTCTCATCTCTACACACGACCTCGACCTTGCCCTTCAGACTGCCGATATGCTGTGGCTGATGGGAAACGATGCGGACAACAATGCACCTGTCCGACAAGCCAAGACGGCAAAGTCGGTACTGCGCGTTGGCACATCCCGACAATTGTCCGATGAAGGCACATTGCAGAGTTTCTTCAAGAGTGACCATATCGTGTTTAACGAGGACGAATTGCGCTTCAAGGTACAGCAACCATGATAAAGGCGTCAGTCGGTTGGTTTTGTAACCCATTCGGCAAAATATACCACCTAAAAGGTGGCAGGGACAAATAATAAGTCGAAAAGTTGCATAATTGCTTATGGTTTATTACTTTTGCACCATCGACTATATAATACATTAATACTTGTGATGAAAAGAATAACATTTATCCTAGTGTGCCTTATAGCCTCATCGGCCATGGCACAACTTGTTCACCCTAAAATTGGAACCACCGTTAGTAGCGACGATGGGAAGGTAAAGGTTACCCTCGTTGGCAAGAAACAGAACTATGGCGGTGATGCAGCAACACGCGACACCGACATCTATTCACCTAAATCGGTAAATATCAGTCCCGACGGCAAGAAATACTATGTCAACTCACTCGAGGGTGGCTCTACCGTGGTGTATAACTTCGAGAACAACCAAAAGGTGAAGGTCATCAAGCACAAATTCGACAGCACCAAAGACGCAGACCTTTGGAGTACACCTTCCAAGTTCTTCAAGTTCACGCACTACACCAAGAACCTCAACACCTTCTTCGGCAAGCCCGTAGAGAGCACCTTCTCGCACAACGGACGCTACCTCTGGGTGCCCTATTACCGCCGTAGTTACGACATCAACGCACAGGACCCCTCGGCAGTGGCTATCATCGATACCAAAGAGGACAAGATTATACGCATGATGGAGACGGGACCCCTGCCCAAGATGGTTGCCACCTCGCCCGACGGCAAATATGTTGCCATCTCGCATTGGGGTGACAACACCATCGGCATCATCAACATCGAGAGTCAGAACCCCAAAGACTGGAAGTACGTGGCCATGCATATCGTGGACCATCAGTTGCAGTTGAACTATAGCCTCACCCATTCTGTTGACCGTGACAACGGCAGTGGCTATGCGCTTCGTGGTACTGTCTTCACACCCGACAACCATTATCTGTTGGTAGGTTGCATGGGTGGCGGTGGCGGTATTGCCATCATCGACCTCAAGACCTCTACCTATCTGGGCCGTATGCTGGGCATGATGAGCAACGTTCGTCACTTGGTGCTCAAGAATGGATACCTGTATCTCAGCATCAATGGTGGTGGATACGTACAGCGTATCACCTTGCAGAAATTCCTCGCTGAGATTCCCAATATGAAGAACAAGGTCGGAAAGATTGACGGATGGGAAAGCCTCAAAGTGGGTGGTGGCGCACGCACCATCGAACTCTCACCTTCGGGTCGCTACCTCTTTGCTGCCTGCAACAATGCCAGTGCCTTGTATGTGGTCGACACGCAAGCATGGAAGGTGATCTGCCACATCGACTGTGACAGTTATCCCGTAGGACTTGATGTATCGAAGAACGGCAAGTACGTCTTCGTTACCTCACAAGGCAAGAAAAATGGCGGAGGTAATGCCGTCAACATTTACCAGGTAGATTACGCCAAATAATTATAGTTAGGTTTATTGGCGGTCATTCGCGGAAAAAGATCAGAGGGAGGCAGGTTGTGTCAAACTTAATGCAACGACCGTTAACGCCCTGAACGAAGAGGTTATTCCCGATAACTACCGATAACTACTAATGAAGTTGATACTGCTGACAGCCGTTATCGACCGTGTCAGCAGACAACAGGTTCAAATCAATAAAATATGAAGCAGTACAGTTTTGACGAGGTCATTGACCGTCGTGGAACACAATCATACAAGTGGGACGCCTTACAGAGGGTGTTCGGACGCAACGATCTGTTGCCCATGTGGGTTGCCGATATGGACTTCCCCACCCCTCCCTTCATTGTCGACGCCATCAGCAAGCAACTGACTAACACGCCAGTGCTGGGCTATACACTCGACCCATTGGATTGGTGGCCTACCGTCATCAACTGGATTGAGGAGCACCACGGATGGAAGGTGGAGCGCGAATGGATCAGTTATATTCCCGGTGTAGTAAAGGGCATCGGTTTGGTGGTTGACCATTTCCTGAAACCAGACGAGAAGGTTATCGTGCAACCTCCCGTTTACCATCCCTTCTTCCTGACTGCTCAGGGAGTAGGACGCGAGGTTGTATGGAATCCACTGATAACCTGTAAGGAGGAGAGCGAAGGAGCGGAAAGCAATGCCTCGTTCTATCAGATGGATTTTGACAACCTTGAAAAGGTGTGCGACGAGAAATGCCGTATGCTTATCCTTGCCAATCCGCACAACCCCGCAGGCATCGTGTGGGACAAGGCCACCTTGCAACGCCTGGCGCTTTTTGCCAAGAAACATAACTTGATAATAATAAGCGACGAGATACATTGCGACCTTGCACTTTATGGTCACAAACACATTCCTTTTGCCAGCGTCAGCGCAGAGGCAACCGAAGTAAGTATCACGTTCTCGGCACCTACCAAGACTTTCAATATGGCAGGTGTGGTAAGCAGTTGGTGCATCATCCCCAACGAGACGATGCGAAACAGTTTCTTCTCGTGGTTGGAAGCAACCGAGATGTGCGAAGCCAATATGTTTGCTCCTGTGGCAACGGTGGCAGCGCTAAAGCATGGCGAACCATGGCGCAAGGAACTCATTGCCTACATTGAGGGCAACATCGACTATGTCATCGACTTCTGCAAGGAGCAGATGCCACAGATTCGTCCCATACGCCCCGAAGCCAGTTACCTGGTATGGCTCGACTGCCGCAAACTGGGTCTCAAACAAGAAGAACTTGTACAACTATTTGAGGACAGAGCAAAACTGGCCTTGAACTCCGGCACCATGTTCGGTCCCGGCGGAGAAGGTTTCATGCGCCTCAACGTGGGGTGTCCCCGGTCTACCGTCATAGAAGCCATGAACAGACTGAAATGCTCAGTCCCTCAGAATTAATCAAATAAAACGCAAAGACGCGAAGACGCAGAGTTTCATTGATTTATAGTCAAAAAAAGAAACAATCTTTGCGTCTTCGCGTCTTTGCGTTAAAACAAATCCGTTAACTTATCGAATCGTTGATTTGTTGTCTTACTGTGCCTTGTTGAAAAAAATCTCGCTGACTTGTAGTCTTATTGCCCTGTTGGCAAAAAACTCTATAACCACTAACCTCTAACCATTAATCGAGACGGGCGATTGATGAGGCGAACGTGCGAAAGTCTATGACCACTAACCTCTAACCATTAACCTTTCTGTATGGCCAGTTGACTGTTGTCCGTTACCTACACCCTTAACGCCCAAAAGGCAACTGCCGACGCAGCCGCAACGTTGAGCGAATCGACACCATGCTTCATGGGAATACGCACCACATAGTCAGCATCGGCAATGGTGAAGTCAGGCAATCCGTCACCCTCATTGCCCATAATGATGGCAAGGCGGGGTTCTGCCTGCAACTGAGGGTCATCAAGTAAGACGGAGTCATCGCGCAGAGCCATAGCAACAGTCTTGAAGCCAAGGTCTTTTAGTTGGGATACGGGTCCCTCCATGCGTGTCCATGGTACAAGGAAGACCGAACCCATCGACACCCTCACAGCACGACGGTTCAGGGGTTCACAAGACGTACTGGTGACCAAAACGGCATCAATGCCAAGAGCGGCTGCCGAACGGAAGATAGCTCCCACGTTCGTAGAATCCACCACACCGTCAATAACCACCACTCTGCGGGCATCACGGCACACCTCCTCAACCGACTTAGGCTGGGGGCGTCGCATGGCACAAAGCACACCACGCGTCAGGGTATAGCCCGTGAGTTGCCCTAAAAGTTCACGGCTGCCGGTAAACACCTTGATATCGCCACAACGGGCAATAATGTCCTTGGCATCCCCCTCAATATGACGTTGCTCACAGAGCAACGACACGGGTTCGTAACCAGCATCCAGCGCCACATTGATTACCTTAGGACTTTCGGCTATAAAAATACCCTTTTCCGGTTCCAACTTATTGCGCAACTGAGCCTCGGTAAGCGTACCAAACACCTCTACGCCAGGCACGTCAAGTGATGTAATCTCTTGCAGAATCATAATGGATAGTTTGTCTATTTATCGGACAAAGGTAGGCAGTTTTTGCGAAACAAGCAAGAATTAGAGCAATTTTATCGGTTAACACTTTGTTATATGCTCAATTATTCCTACATTTGCAAAAATTAGTGAATACACGTATTATAGACGTTTTCTATTGACGTTGCTGAAATTATGAACAAGAAGAATACATTACTTATGTGTTCTGTCCTCGCGACAGTTTTTTCGCTTCTGACCACTTCTTGCAACAAACAGCAGAAGGAGGAAGCGAAGACCGACTCTACTGCGGTGGCACAGCAGACTGAAACAAAGGCAGAAGAACCTGTTGCCGAAGTCGAGGAGGAGAAACCCGAATTTGCATCCTTAGACCTCCAGACCTTCAACCTGCGCGGACAGGTCAAAGAGGTCAAGGAATACCGCGACAAGGAAAAAGAACCTTTCCGTTTGCTGGGTTTTGACAAACTGGGACGTATCACCACTATGCTGGCATACAAGTTCCAAGGTCCCGTCCCCGTACAGTATATCTACAAGAACGAGACCTCCTTTGAGGGTGACTTCAAGACAGACGAGGAAGACTACGTCAACACCAATTTGGAACGTGACAAGCAGAATCGCTTGACGAACATCCCCAATATGGGATTCGAATATGATGCCGACGGCAAACTGAAGGGATATGACATTAGTGGATGGGAAGATGGCACCAGTTTTACCCAACTCACCTTCGATGACAAGGGTAACGTCCTGACCAATAAATATAGCGGTGCAGGCGAAGGATGTGAGTGGGTAGGCACGCAGAAGATCGAGTACACCGCCTTCGACGAAAAGGGCAACTGGACCAACTGCAAGATCAGCGACACCGGTTGTTTCTGTGACATGGACGAAAACCCCGACGACATGCCTAAGGAGACCAACAAGAGCACGCGCCGACGTGTTATCACATATTACGAATAACGAGAACCACTAAAAAGATAATTATTTATATTTAAATTGTAATTTTATGAAAACAATCCGAATGATGGGTACCGCACTGCTGGCTACCGTATTTAGTTTTGGAATCAGTTCCTGCAACAGCGACGAAGTTGACGACACCATTAATCCCATTGCTGTTTATGAAAGTTGCATGGATGCCCTGGCTGCTCCTGTTAATGGCATTTCACCCGTGAATATCATCCTTACGGCTGGTCCTTTCACCAACATCAAGTTGGGCGAGGGTTCTACCTTCGTTGCATACGGCAGAGAGACACGTGCAGACTCAAAAAACAGTTTCTCGGGCACCTATACCATCAATGGCACTAACATTGAGTTCAAGGCAGGTTCTTACAACGTGAGCATCCCTATATCAACCGTTATCAAGGCCATCAGCATCAGCGGACTGGAGTATGACACTACATCAGATGCCATTCCCGGCGTATCAGAGCCTAAGACGCAGAGCCTTTGCCGTGCATGGTATCCCACCGACTACCACGCTGTTGTCATGGTCGACGGCAAGGTGATGTACAACAAGCACGAGTCAAGCCTTGTTGACCTGGAGTACGACCTCTACGCCTATGTTCTTTGCGTTGAGAAGAAAGACGTCAAGGAGTCTGACTTGCTGATTACTCACGAAGTGAAGAACTTCGTCTTCATGAGCGACAACACATTTGCTGCCACTTATACAAACAATGCTACCGACATCAACAAGTGGAAGTGGAGCAACACCTCTAACGGTGAGATTAAGTTCATCGTTGGCGGCAATGAACTTGTCGGCGAGGCTCGCTTCAAGCAGGGCAATCCCAACAATATGTACATCATCGCTGACATCGACATGAGCGGTGCTGGTGACTTGGGCACACACAAGGTAAGCGGTAAGTTGGTCATTTCATTGTCAGACAAATAAACAATAAAAAAGTCCCAATATGAAAAAGATTTTTTTAGGCCTTCTTCTTCTTACTCTCAGCGTAACAACATGGGCGCAGGCATGGGGCCAACGCTGGCACGTTTCTGCAGGTTTGGGTTGGCAGGAATTGAAATGCGAAGACACCAACGCCAAGTTCAAGTCTGACATTGCAGCCACATTCCAGTTTGGTTTCAAGCAGATCCGATTCACCAAAGAGCCTATCGGCAACTTCATGTACATCGGTCTCGATGCAGGTTTCGAAGTCGACTTTGCCAAGTACTCTCCTTGTGTGACAGACAATTATCAGAAAGGACAGAACCTGGCAACAGGTATTGGCACCAGCGACTGGGACATCATGCAAGGCGAGGTAGGTATTCCCATCGGTCCCTACTTGCAGTTCGCTCCCCTCACCAACAAGGGCGTGCGCATGATGGCTTACTATCACTTCGTTCCTTCTGCCTCTGGCATCATCTATGACGATGATTTGTCTGTAGCATTCAACCCCTTCAACACCGTGGGCGTTAACATCGGATGGAAGATTTTCTCCATCGGTTTCGAGCACCGTTGGGGTTCTGCAAAGTACAATCAGGTAGAGATTGGCGAAACCATCAATGGTGCTGACAAGGTGAAGTACAGCACCACCAACAACCGCTTGTTGTTCCGCATCAACTTCTAATAAGAGTTTACAAACCAAGAAGAGTTTACAATCTATAAGGTAAAGAGTGGCGCAAACCACTCTTTACTTTTGGAAACGATTGATCGTTTGGCTGTTTTGAGAATTAGATGTTTAGGAAATTAGACGTTTAGGAGACTAAACATTCTGTTGTTTAGAATCTAAAACACTAAAACACCACCCTTAACCACTAATCATCAATCATCCATCTTCAATCATCCATCTTCAATCATCCATCTTCAATCATCCATCTTCAATCATCCATCTTCAATCATCCATCTTCAATCATCCATCTTCAATTACCCCCTTTCATCGCGCAACCCTCACCTAATGGAGAGGGAAC
>JAZUKS010000121.1:0-20304 GCA_045643405.1 Bacteroidaceae bacterium
AGGGATTTTAAGTCCCTCGTGTCTACCAATTCCACCATCTGGGCAGCCTTGCGAGCGCAAAGGTACAAAATTTATCAGTAAGTAGTATGCTTTATACGGAATTATTTTGCCTTTAACGCTGGTTTTTATACTTACATGTACTAATTGTTGCGAATAGAGAGCGTATTGTTGCCGTAATACACGCGATAGCGGTAGAGGTTGATGCCTGCATCGCCCTGACTGACCTGCCCCACGTTATTGAGGTCGTAGGTGCGCTGGCAACCACTGCAAAAGACCTTGCCTCCCGACTGCAAAGTGAGACGCTTGGTAACGCTACGATCGTGATAGCAGTTACTGCAAGCCAAGTCATAGCAAGTGATGACGGGGACGTCGTTGCCTAACTCGGGAATGGTGGGAAGGCCTACGATGAAACCACAAAGTCCCATATAGAAACCGGAGTAGTTCTGCACGGCAGTACGGTTGACGGGCGTCTCGCCAGTAAGATTGGAGAAGACGAACTGACTATTGACGGCACGGATGGTACTCCACTCCCCCATCGAGTTGCAGGCACTATACAACTGCGAGACTGCACTCACGGGATTGTAGGAAAAATTAGCGTGTAGCGAACTGTACTTATTTGAAATGAGCGCATCGTCGTTGCACGAAAAAAGCATACCCACCCCGGCAAGGGTGGGCACCAAAAGTGCAAGACGAAAGATACGTCTTAGGAATATCGCCTTCAAATCAGTCACTTGATTACTTTACCAGTTGCTTCTCTGCCTCTTCGACCTTAGCGAAGTTGAAACCATCCCAGATGTTTGACATGAGAGATGAAATCTGCTCGTTGCAGAGATTGCCGATAGAACCCTCGTGTGTGTGGTGAACCTCCTTGCAAGGAGTGAACTGACCAGCCTCAATATCGAGTCCAACCTTCTTATAGGCATCGCGGAAAGGCATACCGTTTGTTGCCAAACGATTCACCTCCTCAACCGAGAACATAAGGTCGTAGCGTGAATCGTCGAGGATGTGCTCGTTCACCTTAATCTTATTGATGATGTAGGCAGTCATCTGCAAGCAGTCACGCAGTTCCTCGAAAGCAGGAAGGAAGACCTCCTTGATAATCTGCAAGGCGCGGAAATAGCCCACAGGCAGATTGTTCATGATGAGGGTGATTTGCTGAGGCAGAGCCTGCAGTTTGTTGCACTTGGCACGAGTAAGCTCGAAGACATCAGGATTCTTCTTGTGAGGCATGATGCTGGAGCCCGTAGTACACTCATTGGGAAGCTTCACGAAGGCGAAGTTCTGAGAGTTGAACATACAAGCATCGAAAGCCAACTTAGCAATTGTACCGGCAATGCTTGCCATAGCAAAAGCCACATTACGCTCCATCTTGCCACGTCCCATCTGCGCATAAACCACATTGTAATCCATTGAGTCGAAGCCCAGCAGTTCGGTGGTCATTGTACGGTTGAGGGGGAAAGACGATCCATAGCCTGCGGCCGAACCCAAGGGGTTACGGTTGGTCATCTTATAGGCAGCCTGAAGGAAGAGCATATCGTCGGTAAGACTCTCGGCATAGGCACCGAACCACAAACCGAAACTTGAAGGCATAGCTACCTGAAGATGAGTATAGCCAGGCATCAAGACGTTCTTGTAGTTCTCGCTCTGACGGATGAGTTCGTCGAAGAGTGTCTTCACATCCTCGGCAACCAACTGAAGCTGGCGACGAGTGAAGAGTTTAAGGTCGAGCAGAACCTGGTCGTTGCGCGAACGACCTGAATGTATCTTCTTGCCCACATCGCCCAAACGACGGGTAAGCATCAGTTCAACCTGCGAATGCACGTCCTCGATGCCCTCTTCAATAATGAACTCGCCACGCTTAGCCATGGCATGAATGTCGCGCAACTCGCGCAACAGCATCTGCAGTTCATCGGCAGTCAACAAGCCAATGCTCTGCAACATGGTAATATGGGCCATAGAGCCCAGCACATCGTGCTCTGCCAAGTAGAGGTCCAACTCACGGTCACGACCCACGGTGAAGCGCTCTATCTCGGCATTGACCTCAAAGTTCTTTTCCCAAAGTTTCATGAAAAAATAATTTTAGCGCCATCTTAATATGGAATGGTAGCCAACATGTCGGCAAACTGCTCGACGCCACCCTTCAACTTTCCCTCAACCATCTTACGCATGAAGAAGTTGAGTTCAACACCCACGGTAAGCTTCATACGGGTACCGCCATCGGGAGCGGGAAGGAGCTGAATCCACAGATTGGCAGGGATGGGAGAACCCTCGAGTTCCATCTTGACCAACTTGGGTTCCTCGCGCTCAATGATGCGAAGCGTAACGTCCATGCCCAACTGATCAACGTGACCGCCAACGCTATCACGGTCGAACTGAAGGTTCTGAAGACGCTCCTGGAGTTGGCTGATCTGCTCCTCGGATACTTGTCCGTTGCTCTTCTCCTTGATTACATCAAGAAAGGCAGGATCGCTACAACGCTCCTGCAAGGCACGAAGATTGGTGAGGTCTGACAATTTAGCGTAAACGCGGTCGATAGGGGCCGCGTTGTACTTGATTGAACTTTCGTATTTAGTCATCGTCAATTAGTCTTTCTTCCAGTTAGCGGGATCCTTGCGCCAGTCGTTCAAGAGAGCGACGTCCTCCTCGGCGATGTAACCGATGCGGAGAGCCTCGCTTACCACTGCCTCGTAGTTGGTGAGGGTGTAGAGTTTCACGTTAGCATCGGCAAATGCCTTCTCGGCAACAGCAAAGCCATAAGTGTAGCTTGCCACCATACCGACAACCTCGCAACCATTGTTACGGATAGCCTCGACAGCCTTCAGACTGCTACCACCGGTGCTGATGAGGTCCTCAACAACCACCACCTTCATGCCGGGCTTCAACTCACCCTCGATGAGGTTCTCGAGTCCGTGATCCTTTGGTTTGCTACGAACGTATACGAAGGGAAGATTCAAAACGTCTGCTACCAATGCACCCTGAGGAATAGCACCAGTTGCCACACCGGCAATAGCGTCTACGTCGGCAAACTGCTCGCTTACAAGACGAGCAATCTCGATCTTAACGAAAGTACGCAAGTCGGGGTAAGAAAGAGTCTTACGGTTGTCGCAATAGAAAGGTGACTTCCAACCTGATGCCCAAGTAAATGGGTTGGTGGGTTGCAACTTAATAGCCTTAACTTTAAGCAGTTTGCCTGCAAAAATCTTCTCCAAAGTTTTCATAATTACAATTTTATTTGATTTTGGGTGCAAAGGTACGGAATATAATTATAAATTAAAAATAAAAAGAGAAAAAAATCATCGCTTCTCCGTGACTCCCACGCAAGCCACACTAAAGCGGAGTTCGGGGATTGAAGCAGAGAGGGTGCGTGCCACCGAAAGGATAGTGGCTCCGGTAGTGATGACATCGTCGACGAGGAGAAGGTGACGAAAAGCACACTTTTCCGAGGCGTTGTACTCAAAGATATCCTGCACGTTTTCAGCACGCAACGTACTGTTCAGACGGGTCTGCGTGGCATTGTCGACCTTACGCTTCAGCAAGGAGGTGCAAAGCGGAACGCCAGACACCTCGCTTATGCCCTTGGCAATCTGCTCGGCCTGGTTGTAACCACGTTTCATGAATCGTTGGGACGAGAGTGGAACGGGAACAACAGCATCAATCCCATCGAAGAAGGAGGCATCGGGAATGCTTTGCGCCAAAAGTTTGCCGATGGCCACACAAACATCGGGGCGCCCCTTGTATTTCATCCCTTCGATGATGCGATGGAAAGGCGAAGCAGGATTGTAGTGCATCAGGGCTCCGCCCTTGACAAAGGGCAAGTCACCCCACAGCAAGCGCAAGGGATCGTTGTCGTCGCACGAGGCAAAATCCACGTAGGGAAGGAACGACTGGCACGACGTGCACAAGCATTTCTCGCGTGCGCCCAATGCCTCATCGCACACAATGCAACGACGAGGAAGCAAGATGTCCAAGTCAAGCCTCATCGCAGGAAATGTACTTCATAATGACCGACATCTCAAAACCACGGCCAACGGCAAAGCGGATGAGTTTGCCATTGCGTTCATACTCGGTTTCTGCCTTGATGCTTCGTGCCTTACTGGCAAGGATATCCTGCAAGATGGACTCATACTCCGCCTCATCCAAACCTGCCAGCGCTTCCTTGCGCGAGGAACCGCTAATATGCAAGAGCCGAAGGTTCTGGTCAATCTTCTGACGCCCCCACTTGTTGTAGCGCATCTTGTCGCGAGCATAAGCACATGAGAAACGCACTTCGTCAAGATATTTTTCATCATAGAGGTAATCTATAATCTTATCTGCGTCCGAAGCACCCACCTCCCATTTCTTCATCTTCTCGCGCAGGTTCCACTCACATTGTTCCGAACCCGCACAAAGCGAAGCCAAACGAGACAAAGCAACTTTATATTCCATACTTAAGTAAGTAATCAAAATTATAAGTCCAAACGTCCACGAACCATACGTTCGTTACCAAACTGATCACGTCGAACCTCAATATCCACAAAACCTTTATCGCACATCATTACAACGGTTTGCTCAGCATAGGCACGATTGATTTCGAAATAGAGCCAACCTCCCTTGACCAAATACTGGGTAGCAAATTCTGTAATGGCACAGTAAAAGAGCAACGGGTCATCATCGGGCACGAACAAGGCTGTATGAGGTTCGTATGCCAACACATTCTGTCCCATACTCTCGGCCTCGCTATGACAGATATAGGGAGGATTGCTCACCACTACATCATACGGGGCATACGACAGGTTTTCATCACCACCCGTCTGTAAAATATCTTTCTTTACAAAACCTACTTTCAACCCCAGGCATTCGGCATTGTCGCGAGCGATAGCGAGAGCCTCATCGCTAATATCGCAAGCCTCAACAACGAATCCCATCTTTGCCAATGACAAAGCGATGCATCCACTACCAGTTCCCACATCCAAAACCCGCTGTCCGTCATGCTCAGACGCCTCGGCAATCCACGCTACCAGTTCTGCCGTTTCGGGACGCGGAATAAGGACATCAGGTG
Source organism: Bacteroidaceae bacterium (assembly GCA_045643405.1). GTDB lineage: Bacteria > Bacteroidota > Bacteroidia > Bacteroidales > Bacteroidaceae > Physcousia. The sequence continues at coordinate 5,039 of JAZUKS010000121.1, forward strand.
CCACCTTCAACGTCAAACCGCAAAACTCCGTTTCTCCCAAAACATACTGGATAGGTTCATTTTTCAACAAGCGAACCATAATATTTTCGAGTTCGGAACGCTGGTTTGAAGATAATTCATTATCTTTGCCCATGAAAACATCAACGAGCGACAAACCGAACCGCACCTCAAAGAGCATACGGGCCAAGGCTGTTGCCTCGCCTTGCGGATAGACGCCGGAAAGACGGTGAACGGTATCGTGATAGAGACTCGTGGATGATGCCATAACGGTATAGTAATGATTTGAAAAAGGGAGTAGAGACCAGCACGGAATGGAGGTGGTTGTGAGACCCCTGCCTGCGACCAGCACCCGAAGTGTGCACAGCCTTTCCCCGTAATTCTACGAGGAAACACGGAGAAACCTAAGGGGAACCTAAGAGGAAACCAAGAGGAACCTAAGAGGATGCCGGGGATGCAAGGGTGCGTCTTTTGGGATTTCCATCCGTGCAAGTCAAATTTTACCTCCGCAAAAATACAAAAAAATAACCACAAACAAGACTTTGAAGATGAAAAATAACGAGAAATACATGCAAAGATGCATCCAGTTGGCCCGAAACGGTATTACCGGAGCCCCTCCCAATCCGATGGTGGGAGCGGTTATCGTGCATAACGGAACCATCATTGGCGAAGGCTACCACCGACGCTGTGGAGGACCGCATGCCGAGGTCAATGCCATACGTTCGGTGCGACAACCCGAACTGCTGACTGAAAGCACCATCTATGTAAGTCTGGAACCTTGCGCTCACTACGGGAAAACGCCCCCATGTGCCGACCTTATCATCGAGAAACGAATACCGAAGGTCGTGATTGGTTGCCGTGACCCCTTTGCCAAGGTGGACGGACTGGGCATCAAGAAGTTACAAGATGCCGGTATTGACGTGACCGTAGGAGTTCTGGAAGAAGAATGCAAGGCACTCAACAAGACCTTCATGACCTACCACACCCTGAAACGCCCCTTCATCACCTTGAAATGGGCGCAGAGCCAGGACGGCTTTATGGGAGGTCTTACGCCAGAAGGGGCAACACAACCCGTAACCTTCTCCACCCCAATCACCTCGACCTTTGTGCACCAGATGCGCGCCCACAACGATGCCATCCTTGTAGGTGGCGGAACCGTACTGAGCGACAACCCTTCGCTGACCACCCGCATGTGGAACGGCAAGAATCCGTTGCGAGTCGTCATTGACACCCACGGCAACCTAAGCAAGGACAGCAAGGTTTTCAACAACGAAGCCGAAACGCTTGTATGGAAGAACTGGGACCTTAAGGCATTGATGGAGGAACTGTACGAAAGAAAAGTACAAACCCTTTTGGTGGAAGGCGGAGCACATGTTCTGCAACGCTTCATCGACGCCTCGTTGTGGGACGAAATCAGGGTCGAGACCTCACCTACCCCATTGGAAAAGGGAGTACAGGCACCGGTTTTGCCATCGTGCACACTCAAATCGACCACTGCCTTCGGGAGCAACCGTGTCGCTATTTACTGCAAGAATTGCCAGCAGAAAAACTAAAAAATGTGAAAAAGTGCAGAAATGCCACGTTGTTTCCTAAATAAAACCAAAAAAGGAAACAAAAGTGGCAAATATGTTTCATTATGCGAAAAAATAAATGTAATTTTGCACCTTGAAAATTTGTGTGCGCGCGTATTAAAAGGCGAAACACAGGAAAACAAGAAGCAAAACAACATTTCAAGAATGAAAATAAAGAATTATATCTACCCACTCCTGCTGGCATTAGTGACAATGACTTCATGCCTTTCGGACCAGGAAGAAGAAGTCGGCAATGACTACTGCTACATCTCGAACGTGAGCCTGGGTAGTTTGAAAAGAACCATCTACACAACCAGCACCCAAGGAGAGGACAGTACCTACACCGTAACCTTGGATGCCTCGACATTCCCCATGTCAATTGACCTCAAGAAGCGTGTCATTGAGAATATCGACTCTTTGCCATACGGCACCCGCACAAATGCCGTTCTTGTAAACGTGACCTACCGTGGCATCATTGCATACAGACAGGATGGCGACGCGGAATGGTCCACATACTCAAGCAGTGACTCCATCAATTGCTCGGCACCCGTCGAATTCGTAGTGTTCTCTACCAACGGTTTGGGCGAATGCCATTACACCCTGAAGGTGAATGTGCACAAGCAGGACGGTTCGAGGTTTGAATGGAACAAGCAGGCGGATTGCGCCGATCTGACCCAGTTGCAGGAACGCAAGTTGGCATTCTGCAACGGCAAACTCGTCATGATGGGCAAAGACGCCAATGGCAACGTGCTTTGTGCAACCCGCACCACACAGAGCAATAGCGCGTGGAGCGTGACCACCGTGAGTGGCATGGACAACGCAGACATCAACACCCTGCAAGCAGTTGGCGGAAGCGCCTTGCTGATGAACACTTCGGAAGGCACGCTGATGAACAGCAACGACGGCATCAACTGGACCGCCATGACAGAAACCGTGGCAGGCCTCAAACTGGTGGGTGCCAGCACAGGTTGTCTGTACGCCATTGCTGACGGAAAACTGCAGAGTAGCAACGACAACGGTGCCACATGGAACGATGAAAAGACCGACTCGGAAGGCAGTCTACTGCCCGATGGCCAGGTCAACATGATACAGTGTTCGCAGGAAAACGGATACACCCGATTGGTCTTGATGGGCAACAACGCCAACCTCACAGACCAAAAGACCTCGGTTTGGTCGAAGGCATGGAACGGGCAAACCAGTGAGAGCAATGCAGAATGGATGTACTACAACCATACATTGGAAAACAATGCCTTGCTCTCGCAGATGAGTCCCCTCTTTGCATACGCCTACGACAAGGGAATCGTTGCCTTTGGCGGTGCCAGCAACGATGGTCAGGAAAAGGCATTGAGCAGAATGCTCTACAGTCCCGACTTCGGCGTAACATGGAGCAACGCAGAATACGAACTGCCCTCGGAACTGGAAGGTTGCCAGGATGCCATTGCCTCAACAATAGATGGTGACAACTTCATCTGGATTGTAGCGGGCAAACAGACCTGGTGCGGACGACTGAACAGAATGGGATTCAAAACCAACAAATAGTCCAAGGTGAAAAGACTGCTCGTTGCTCTATGGCTTCTGCTCCCCCTCGCCTTGCGCGCTCAGGAGCTGGAATACCAGATGGAACTGGGTGCCTCGCTGGGTCCCTGCTTCTACTTGGGCGACATTAGCAGTACGCCTTTCAAGCATACAAGCGCCATGGGAGGCGTGGTGGCGAGACGAGTGTTCAACCCTCGTATGGTTCTGAAAGGAAACCTGTCGATGGGTCACATCTCGGGCAACTCGGAAGGTATCTTCATTCCCACCGATGCAACGGACAAGACAGCCTTGGGAGGTACACTTGCGAAGGTTAGTTTCAAACGCAACCTAATGGATTTGGGCGCACAGTTTGAGATGAACTTCTGGGGCTACGGAACAGGCGAAGGATATAAAGGCAACAGTCGCTTAACGCCCTACATCACAGGCGGTTTAGGTTTTACCCTTGCCATGGGAGGCGGGCATACGGACTTCGCACTCAACATTCCTTTAGGAGTCGGCGTGAAGTACAAGGTGAAGCCCAGGGTAAACGTGGGAGCAGAATGGACCTTCCGCTTCACCACAACCGACAAACTGGACGTAACGGACACCTCCATACAACCCGACGCGCCTTACGGCATAGAAAGCGCCGGATTCAAGAACAAGGACTGCTACTCGTTTCTGATGTTCTTCATCACCTACGACCTTTGTCCCAAATACAGAAAATGCAACAACTAAGATATGAGTTTTAAAGAAAAAATAGATTTTAACCGCATACCCCAGCACATTGCCATGATTATGGATGGCAACGGTCGTTGGGCACAAGCCAAGGGTCTGCCCCGTACGGCGGGACATTCCGAGGGTGTATCTACCGTGACCCGCATCACCGAGGAGTGTACGCGTCTTGGCGTGAAATACCTCACCCTCTATACCTTCTCGACCGAGAACTGGAACCGTCCATCGCTGGAGGTGCAAGCCTTGATGCAACTCATCCTGGACCGTCTGCTTGAGGATGTGTTCATGAAGAATAATGTTCGCCTGCGTGTAATAGGCGATATGAGTCGCCTGCCTGCTCCGGTATTGGCACACCTCGACGAGATATGCGAGCACACCAAGAACAACAACCGCATGACCTTGGTGCTGGCCATCAGTTACTCGTCGCGCTGGGAGTTGACTCACGCCATGCAACAGATAGCAGAGCAAGTGAAGGAGGGCAAACTGGACCCCGCAGAAGTGAATGAAGAAACCATCAACGCCAACCTGCAGACCAACTTCATGCCCGAGCCCGACCTGCTCATCCGCACGGGTGGCGAGTACCGCATCAGCAACTACCTGCTGTGGCAGTGTGCATACAGCGAATTCTATTTTACCAACAAGTTCTGGCCCGATTTCCTTGAGGAGGAATTGTATGAGGCCATCGTAGACTTCCAACAGCGTGAACGTCGGTACGGAAAGACGAGTGCGCAAGTACAACAATAAACAACCGTGCCAACCTAACGAAAACAAATATTGATGAAACGTATATACATTCTTCTTACCGCCTTGTTAACCCTGGCCTTGCCAACGCAGATGCTGGCACAGGGCATACAGACGAAGCCCGTTGTTGACTACTCACGCGATCCACGTTCGTGTGTCATCGGTGGCATCACTGTAAGCGGTATCAGTAACTACGACGACTATCTGCTGATAGGCCTTTCCGGCTTGTCGGTAGGACAGCGTATCAGCATTCCCGGTGACGAGATCACAAAGGCTGTCAGACGATATTGGAGAAATGGTCTGTTCTCGAACGTGAAGATCACAGTAGACAGTATTGTTGTTGATTCTGCCTACCTGCACATCGAACTGGCACAACTGCCCAAGATTTCGGAAATCAACTATAATGGCGTAAAGAAAACCGAGCGCGAAGACCTGGAGACAAAACTGGGTATCGTGAAGGGCAGTCAGATTACTCCCAACATGATTGGCAAGGGTGAGACGCTGGCAAAGCGCTATTTCGACGACAAGGGTTTCAAGAATGCCGAGATTCACATTGTGCAACGCAACGATGCCTCACAACCCGACAAGGTAATTGTGGACGTGAACATCGACAAGAAGGATAAGGTAAAGATCAACAGCATCACCATACGAGGCAACCAGGCCTTGAGCGACAAGAAGATAAAGGGTAGCCTGTTCAAGAACGGTGCCTTGAAGAGTATACACGAGCGCGGAAAACTTTCAAGTTTCTTCCGTTCAAAGAAGTACGTTGACAAGAAATACAAGGAGTCAAAAGAGAGCCTGCTGGACAAGTATGCTGAACTGGGTTATCGCGATGCGTACATCGTAAGCGACTCGGTAGTGCCCTTCGACGAGAACTCTGTCGACATCTACCTCACCGTGGACGAAGGTCAGCGCTACTACATACGCAACATCTCATGGGTCGGTAACACGTTGTATTCCACTGACATCTTGCAGAGCATACTCAACATCAACAAGGGTGACGTGTACAACCAGAAACTGTTGGAGGAGCGCATGAAAAGCGATGATGACGCTATCGGCAACCTCTACTACAACAACGGTTACGTGTTCTCTTCTATCGACGCTATCGACCAGAACATCGTAGAGGACTCTATCGACATTGAGATGCGCATCACGGAAGGTATCCAGGCACGATTGAGCCATGTGAAGATTATGGGTAATGACCGCGTGTACGAGAGTGTCGTACGCCGTGCCCTTTACAACAAGCCCGGCGACCTGTTCAGCAAGGAGGCACTGGAACGTTCTTACCGTGAGATTGCCGGTATGGGACACTTTGACGCTGAGAGCATCAACTACGACATACAGCCCAATCCCGAAGACGGAACCGTTGACCTGGCATGGGGTCTGACTCCCAAGTCGAACGACCAGATTGAGTTCTCACTGGGTTACGGTCAGACGGGTGTCATTGGTAAGATTGGTTTGAAGTTTGCCAACTTCTCATTGGGCAACCTCTTCAAGAAGGATGGTCTTCGACGTGGTGTAATGCCTCAGGGAAATGGTGAGACATTCAGCATCAGCGGACAGACGAACGGTCGCTACTACCAGGCATACAGCGTTTCATACGTTAACCCCTGGTGCGGAGGAAAGCGTCCCAACCAGTTGTCTGTAAGTGCATTCTACTCAAAGCAGACCGACGTAAGTGACAACTACTACAACTCGGCCTACTATCAGAACTACTACAACAACTATCTGTATGGTTATGGTAGTGGTTACGGAAACAGTAGCTTCTATGAGAACTACTCCGACCCCGACAAGTTCGTGAAGATTCTGGGTGCCTCAATCGGTTGGGGTAAGCGTCTGCGCTGGCCCGATGACTACTTCACGTTTACCGCCGAGGCTTCGTATACCCGCTACATGCTGAAGGACTGGCAGTACTTCCTGGTGTCAAACGGTTCATGTAACAACGTAAACCTGGGATTCTCGCTGTCACGTACTTCTACCTACGGTATTTTCCCACGTAACGGTTCTGAATTCCTGCTCCAGGGTACATTCACACCTCCCTTCTCATTGTGGGACAACAAGGACTACAAGAATCTGGCCAACAACTACTACAGTTCCAACTACAAGGACGAATTGCAGGACAAGTACCGCTGGATTGAATACCACAAGTGGAAGTTCAAGGCACGTACCTTCACTCAGCTGACTCCCGGAACCAACTGCTTGGTGCTGATGACTCGTGTTGAAGTGGGTTTGCTGGGTCACTACAACCAATACAAGAAGTCACCATTTGAAACCTTCTACATGGGTGGTGATGGTACTTCGGGATACAGTTACAGCTACGGTACCGAGACCATCGGTTTGCGTGGTTACGAGAACGGTTCACTCACTCCCCAAGGTCGCAATGGCTATGCTTACGACCGCTTCACCCTGGAGTTGCGCTATCCCCTTATGCTGGGTGCCAGCACCAACATCTATGCACTGGCATTTGCAGAAGCCGGTAATGCTTGGACGAACATCAAGAAGTTCAACCCATTTGACATGAAACGCTCTGCAGGTTTGGGTGTCCGCATCTTCCTTCCCATGGTGGGCTTGCTCGGTATTGACTGGGCTTATGGTTTTGATTCCGTATTCGGAAGCAAGCAATACTCAGGCAGTCAGTTCCACTTCATCCTGGGTCAGGAGTTCTAACAGTCAGTTGAATTAAATTAAATAATAATACTTATGAAAAAGATTTTATTTAGCCTTATCATGATGCTTACCTGTGTGGCATCGGTAAGCGCGCAGAAGTTCGTCTTGGTTGACATGGAGTACATTCTGAAGAATATTCCTGCATACGAGCGAGCTAATGAGCAATTGAATCAGATCAGCAAGAAATGGCAGGCTGAAGTGGAGGCGCTCAACAATGAGGCTCAGACGCTTTACAAGACCTACCAGAGTGAGTCGGTATTTTTGAGCAACGAAGAGAAGCCCCGTCGCGAGGAGGCTATCATTGCCAAGGAGAAAGAAGCAAGCGAGTTAAAGCGTAAGTATTTCGGTACAGAAGGCGAACTCTTTAAGAAGCGTGAAAGTTTGATGACACCTATACAGGATGAAATCTACAACGCCATCAAGGACATCTGCGACCAGAAAGGTTACTCACTGGTTTTGGACAGAGCATCTGACTCTGGCATCATCTATGCTTCGCCCAAGATTGACATCAGCAACGAGGTACTTCAGAAACTGGGCTACGCTAACTAAGAAAACAAGAAACGGTTATCAGTAATGGAACAGAACAGACTGATGACAAACAAATATAATACATAATTAATAATAAATACATCAAGACAATGAAAAAGATTCTTATGGCCATCCTTATGATGGCACCTATGAGTGCTTTCGCTCAGAAGTTTGCACACTTCAACTCTGCAGACATCATCCCCAACATGAAGGAGTACACCGCAGCTCAGGCTGAGATTGAAGCACTGGGAAAGCAGTTGGGTGAGGACTTGAAGCGTATGGAGGACGAACTCCAGAAGAAGAATGCTGACTACGAGAAAGAGGCTGACAAGTTGCTCGATAACGTAAAGAAGCGTCGCGAGCAGGAGTTGCAGGAGCTTTACCAGCGCTACATGCAGTCACAGCAGGACAGCCAGCAGGAGATTCAGAAGGCACAGTCTGAGAAGCTCCAGGCTATTCAGGAGTTGGTAATGGCTGCTATCAAGAAGGTAGGCGAGGCTGGTGGTTACATCTACATCGTAGATACCTCAACCGGTGCTATTCCTTTCGTAAGCACAACCCTCAGTACCGACGTTAGCCCTGAAATCAAGAAGGCTCTCGGAATGTAATTCATGACAATGAGAAAAAAACTATTACTATTACTGTTGCTGTTGCCCGTCGTGGCAGCAGCACAGTTTAGATTTGGCTATATCAGTTACGAAACCGTATATCGCCAAATGCCTCAGTTTGCCCAGGCCCAGCAACAACTTACTGAGCTAAAGGCAAAGTACGAGCAGGAAACCGTACGTAACGAAGAAGAGTTCCAGCGCAAGTTCAGCGACTTTCTTCAGGGACAGAAAGACTTCCCCTCAAACATCCTTCAAAAGCGTCAGGCAGAATTGCAGGAAGTGATGGAACGTAGCATTGCCTTCCGCCAGGATGCCCAGCAACTGCTTTCGCAGGCAGAGAAAGACTTGATGAAAGATGTGTACCGCCAACTCAACAACGCCATCAAGGCAGTGGCAGAGGAATATGGCTATGCCTTCGTGCTGAATGCTGACGACAACGCAGCCCCCTACATCAACCCCGAAATGGGTGATGATGTTACTGACTTGGTACGCGCAGAACTGGGCATGGTGAAATTGGAAGAAGTATTGGTTCCGAAACAAAACATTGAGGTTTCACCCATCCTGATGGACGAATCAGAAACAATCATCAACGAATAAAGAGAAACGGCATTGGCTCCAATTGGCATTTTCGACTCCGGTTATGGAGGTCTGACCATATTAAGTCAGATAAAAGCATTGCTACCCCAGTACGACTATTTATACTTGGGTGATAATGCCCGTACTCCATACGGAACACGTAGTTTTGAAATTGTCTATGAGTTTACTCTGCAAGCCGTAAAGAAACTATTCGAGATGGGGTGCCCATTGGTTATCCTTGCATGCAACACAGCATCAGCAAAGGCCTTGCGCACCATACAACAACGTGATTTGCCCGAGATTGATCCGACACGTCGGGTATTGGGCATTATCCGTCCCACGGCAGAATGTATCGGAGAATTATCAGCATCACGCCATGTTGGCGTAGTTGCCACACCCGGTACGATACGAAGCCACACCTACGACTTAGAAATAGCAAAACTCCACCCTGACATAACTGTAACCGGAGAACCCTGCCCCATGTGGGTACCTTTGGTTGAGAATGGAGAATACGATTCGCTCGGTGCAGACTATTTCGTAGAGAAAAACATGCACCAACTATTGCAAAAAGACCCAGAGATAGATACCGTTATACTGGGTTGCACCCACTACCCTCTACTGCTGAATAAGATAAAAAAATATACTCCGGAAAACGTCCGCATCATCCCACAAGGGCAGTATGTGGCAAACAGTCTGAAGGACTACCTGATGCGCCACAAAGATATGGAAGAACGCATTTCAAAAGGCGGTTCAACACGTTTTCTGACAACAGAAGAACCATCATCGTTCAGCGAAAGCGCGTCCGTCTTTTTGAAGGACACCAGCGTGCAAGCAGAACGCATTACACTGGGATAGAAAATAAAGTCCCCACATCATAAAGGCGGATTACCCACCTAAAAGAAATTTGGGAATAATGACATACCAGATACAGAATATACGAGAAGACTTCCCCATACTAAGCAGAACCGTTTACGGCAAACCGCTTGTATACCTTGACAATGGAGCAACCACACAAAAACCACGTTGCGTAGTGGATGCTATGACGGAAGAATACTACAACGTGAATGCCAATGTGCATCGTGGCGTACATTTCCTTTCTCAGCGTGCCACCGACCTTCACGAACAAAGCCGAGAAACGGTCAGGAAGTTCATCAACGCACGTAGTACAAACGAGATTGTATTCACACGCGGAACCACCGAGAGTATCAACCTTGTTGCTACATGTTTCGGAGATGGTTGCATGCAAGCTGGCGACGAGGTGATTGTGAGCGAGATGGAGCATCACAGCAACATCGTTTCATGGCAGATTGTAGCACAGCGTAAGGGCATCAAATTACGCGTTATCCCTATTACTGACGAAGGTACACTCCGTTTGGATGAATTTGAGAAACTCTTCAACGAACGAACCAAGATTGTATCTGTAACACAAGTCAGCAACGTTCTGGGCACCGTTAATCCGGTAAAGGAAATAGTACACATTGCACATTCACACAATGTTCCCGTTTTGGTGGACGGTGCACAAAGTACCCCACACATTGCCATTGATGTGCAAGATATGGACTGCGACTTTTTTGCCTTCTCTGGTCACAAGATTTATGGACCAACGGGCATTGGCGTACTTTACGGAAAGGAAGAATGGCTGGATCGCATTCCACCTTACATGGGAGGAGGAGAGATGATCAAGAACGTAAGTTTCGAGAAGACAACCTTCAACGAATTGCCATTCAAATTTGAGGCAGGAACACCTGATTATATTGCAACAACTGGTCTTGCCAAAGCACTCGACTATGTAAGCGAATTGGGCATGAACAACATCTTGGCCCATGAGCAGGAACTGACGCGCTATGCCATAGAGCAAATGAGCAAGATTGAAGGCATGAAGATATTCGGTCCGTCGGCAAAAGAGCGCGATGCGGTAATCAGTTTTCAGGTAGGCGACATACACCATCTTGACTTAGGAACCCTGCTTGACCGTTTGGGCATTGCCATCAGAACAGGACATCATTGCGCAGAACCCCTTATGCACCGATTGGGCATCCAAGGAACTGCACGTGCTTCGTTCGGACTATACAACACAAAAGAGGAAATTGACGTGTTGGTGACTGGTATAGAAAGAATAAGAAAGATGTTTTAAATGAATCAAGTCGTTTTCCGTAAATAGTCTTAAGAGAAATGCTCGAAAACAAGTATTACAAAGACAAGATAGAAGCTGGTTGCGACGAAGCCGGGCGTGGTTGTTTGGCTGGTCCCGTATTTGCGGGAGCCGTCATCCTGCCTCCCGACATTAACGAACGATGCCCAGAATTGGCAAACGGACTTAACGACTCAAAGCAACTCAGCGAGAAGAAAAGATACCAACTTCGTGAACTTATAGAGCGCGAGGCTATTGCTTGGGCGGTAGGAATTGTCACTAACGAGGAAATCGACAAAATCAACATTCTGAGAGCAAGTATATTGGCGATGCACCGTGCACTCGACCAATTGAGCACAATACCAGAAGCCATCATCGTAGACGGCAATCGCTTCTGTGAATGGAAGTCGAAAGGCAGACCAACACAAGCCGAAGACATAAAAGGTGCTGTTTCAATACGAACAGGAGGGTCAGAAGTACCCTATACCACTATTGTCAAAGGTGACGGAAAGTATCTCAACATTGCCGCTGCCAGCATCTTGGCAAAGACCTATCGTGACGACTTCATGAAACAGATTCACGAGGAGTATCCCACATATCATTGGGATAAGAACAAAGGGTATCCCGCCAAAGCGCACCGAGAGGCAATCAAACAGTACGGAACGACCAAATACCATCGACTCAGCTTTAACCTTTTAGGTGAGAGCGCACAATTGGAATTCGATTTCTCGGTCGTTTAAAACCCACTAATTATGCTGTAAAAAGCAGAACTTGATATATTAATTGACCGTTTTTGACTATTTTTTATTCTTTTAATGATGATACCTGGGTAGTTGCATACGAAATTTGATAAAAAAATAGTAATTTTGTGGACGGAATATATCAAAGTGGATTTATCAGATTGTTTAATTAAGAAAATTAATTATTAAAATATAATCGAAAAATGGCAAAGAAAGCACTTCTTATGATTCTCGACGGATGGGGAATCGGCAACAAGACTAAGGGTGATGTAATTTACAGTACTCCCACTCCCTACATGGACTATTTGGAGCAGACTTATCCCAACAGCCGTCTGCAGGCAAGTGGCGAAAACGTTGGTTTGCCCGACGGACAGATGGGTAACTCTGAGGTTGGTCACCTTAACATCGGTGCAGGTCGTATCGTTTACCAGGACTTGGTAAAGATTAACCGTGCTTGTGCTGACGGTAGCATCTTGAAGAACAAGGAGATTGTTTCTGCTTACGAGTATGCAAAGCAGAACGGCAAGAACGTTCACTTGATGGGTTTGACCTCAAACGGTGGTGTACACTCATCATTGGATCACCTTTTCACCCTCATCGAAATCAGCAAGACATACGGTATCAAGAATACCTTCGTACACTGCTTCATGGATGGTCGTGACACCGACCCCAAGAGCGGTAAGGGTTTCATTGAGCAGGTAACGGCAAAGTGTGCAGAGGTTCCCGGTGCAGCTATCGCAAGCATCGTTGGCCGTTTCTACGCAATGGACCGCGACAAGCGATGGGAGCGCGTCAAGGTGGGTTATGACCTGCTCGTAAACGCTGAGGGCAAGCAGGCTACCGACATGGTAGAGGCTATGCAGGAGAGCTATGATGACGGTGTTACCGACGAGTTCGTAAAGCCCATCAACAACAGTAGCGTTGACGGTACCATCAAGGAGGGCGACGTAGTAATCTTCTTCAATTACCGCAACGACCGTGCCAAGGAGCTTACCGTTGTTCTGACCCAGCAAGATATGGAGGAGCAGGGTATGAAGACCATCCCCGGTTTGCAGTTCTACTGCATGACTCCCTATGACGCAAGCTTCACTGGTGTTCACATCCTCTTCCCCAAGGAGAACGTTGAGAACACACTCGGCGAGTACATTGCAAGCAAGGGTTTGAAGCAGTTGCACACTGCCGAGACCGAGAAGTATGCACACGTTACCTTCTTCTTCAACGGTGGTCGCGAAACTCCCTACGATGGTGAGGAGCGTATCCTGGTTGCAAGTCCTAAGGTTGCAACCTATGACCTCAAGCCCGAGATGAGCGCTTTTGAGGTAAAGGACAAGCTTTGCGCAGCTATTGAAGAGAATAAGTACGACTTCATCGTTGTTAACTTTGCTAATGGTGACATGGTGGGTCACACTGGTATTTACGAGGCTATCGAGAAGGCTGTTACCGCTGTTGATACTTGCGTAAAGGAAGTTGTTGAGACTGCCAAGAAGACCGACTATGAGGTTATCATCATTGCTGACCACGGTAATGCAGACAATGCAATCAATCAGGACGGTAGCGTCAACACCGCTCACTCACTCAACCCCGTTCCCTTCATTTATGTTACCGCTAACAAGGAGGCTAAGGTTGAGGATGGTGTATTGGCAGACGTTGCTCCCAGCATCCTTCACATCATGGGTCTTGAACAGCCCGAGGAGATGACTGGCAAGAACCTGATTAAGTAAATTCACGGCAAACAGTTTTTAGATGCCACATCACGCGGATGAACGTGGGATTATTATTCTGAACATTCAACAAGGTTTTATATCATAAAACGAAAATCTGCGAAGTCTGCATCTAAGAATCGTACAATAAACAAAAGCCCTGGACATCTTGACAACAACAGATTGCCCAGGGCTTCTACTTTTCAAATATGGCACAAGTCAACATAGAACCATCTTGGAACGAGCACTTACAAGAGGAATTCGCAAAACCATACTTTGAGGAACTCATACAGTTCGTCAAGGCAGAATACAATGCGGGTATATGCTATCCTCCCGGGAAGCTTATCTTCAATGCTTTCAACCATACTCCTTTTGACAAGGTAAAAGTGGTCATTCTTGGACAAGACCCTTACCACGAACCGGGACAAGCACACGGACTTTGTTTCAGTGTGCCACAAGGCATACCTGCACCGCCATCGCTTGTCAACATCATGAAGGAGATACAAGCCGAAGGATTTGACCAGCAAGCAACCATGAACGACGCAAGTCGCTGGCCTTACGACCTGACCCGATGGGCCGACCAAGGCGTATTTCTATTGAACACATGCCTCAGCGTGCGACAGCACCAAGCTTTCAGTCATTCTGGACATGGATGGGAAACCTTTACGGATGCCGTCATTCAGCAACTGGCAACCAAACGTGAGCATTTGGTATTTCTGCTATGGGGGGCTCCTGCAGGCAAGAAAGCAACGTTCATTGACAGTTCGCGACATCTTGTGCTACGGTCTGCACATCCCAGTCCTTTGAGCGCGTACAGAGGTTTCTTCGGAAACCACCATTTTGAATTGTGCAACCAATATCTACAACAACATGGGCAAGCACCCATAGAATGGTAAAGACATGAACGAGATTCCTTCAATGGTTATTATCGGAGAGGTATTAGTCTCCGCAGACATTATTACCGAACATTTTTGCTGTGACATAGAAGCATGCCACGGGCAATGCTGTGAGGAAGGCAATGCCGGTGCCCCCGTTTCACTGGAAGAGGTTGCATCCATCGAGGAACAGCTTGACGAGATGTGGCCCAAAATGACTGCTACCGCACAGGCTGTAGTGGATGCACAAGGAGTTGCCTATACCGATCAGGAAGGAGACCTCGTAACAAGCATTTGCAACGGACGAGACTGTTGCTTCCGTGGTCAGCAAGGTTGCCTGCTTCGCGAGCGTCCTATCAGTTGCTTCCTCTATCCTATCCGCGAGAAGCACTTTGGCGATACAATTGCGCTCAACTACGACCGCTGGAGCATCTGTAAGGATGCCATCACCAAAGGTAAGAAAGAAGGTATACGCGTGTATCAATTCCTCCGAGAACCTCTCATCCGCCGTTTCGGCGAAGCATGGTTCGATGAATTGTGCGAAGTGGCAGAGCAATTGCTGAAAACAAACTAACTTGTGTTTATCTGCCAATAAATCCGCAAAACAATGAACTGTGACCTGTACTTTGCCCCTCTGCAAGGCTATACCGAAGATGCGTACAGACGCATCCATAACGAACTGTGTGGTGGAATAAAGGAATATTTCACTCCGTTTGTCAGATTAGAAAACGGGGGAGTACGATCATGAGATGAACCCCGAAAGTTAGACAAAAAACTTTCGGGGTTTTATTATGTTGACAAAAAAGCGCAGACAGAAGTCTTTATCAGATTTAGTATCTTACATGCACATGTTGGATGACGGTATGTCTTTTTCATTTATCCACA
>JAZUKS010000122.1:0-10739 GCA_045643405.1 Bacteroidaceae bacterium
TTACCGCACTTAACTGAAGCGTAGAGCTTCTCTACAACGGGCTTGCAAGCATCGTGGAAGGGACCCATCCAGTCCAAAGCACCACGCTGAGCGGTGGTAGAGCAGTTAGCGTACATCCAGTCCATACCCTTCTGAGCGAAGAGAGGCATCAAAGACTGAGTCAACTCCTCAACGGTCTCGTTGAAAGCCTCAGAGGGAGTGTGACCATTCTCACGCAATACCTCGTACTGAGCGAGCAAAAGACCCTGGATAGCACCCATCAAAGAACCACGCTCACCAGTCAAGTCAGAAGTAGCCTCGCGCTGGAAGGTAGTCTCGAACATGTAACCTGAACCGATACCGATACCGAGAGCCAAAGTACGATCCAATGCCTTGCCTGTAGCGTCGTTGTAAACAGCGTATGAGCTGTTCAAGCCACGACCCTCGAGGAACATGGTACGGAGTGAGGTACCTGAACCCTTGGGAGCCACCATGATAACGTCGATATCCTTAGCGGGAACGCAACCGGTGCGATCGCTCCAAGTGATAGCGAAACCGTGTGAGAAATAGAGAGCCTTACCAGGAGTGAGGTACTTCTGGAGGGTGGGCCATACGCTCATTACAGCAGCATCAGAAAGCAAGCACATAACGATAGATGCCTTGTCAGCAGCCTCCTCGATAGAGAACAAAGTCTCACCGGGAACCCAACCATCGTTAACAGCCTTCTCATAGGTCTTACCCTGACGCTGACCAACGATTACGTTGAAACCGTTGTCACGCAAGTTGCAAGCCTGACCAGGACCCTGAACACCATAACCGATAACAGCGATGGTTTCGTCCTTCAAAATCTCACGAGCCTTCTCAAGAGGGAACTCCTCGCGGGTCATCACTTCCTCGATAACACCGCCAAAATTCATTTTTGCCATTGTTTTTTGTTTTTAAAAAGGTTTATAATTATTGTTTATTTATTTGCTTTGTTGAACCTCACCTTGGCTTGGCATACTACCTCGCCAGCGTTCTCTTCGCTCACGTTCTTGCGTACTTCTATGTCGTACTCCTGCTCGCCGGCAGGTTGTATATACAGACTCAGGCGGTCGCCCATATAACTCTCGGCCTTGTAGGCTATCTCGAAGCGACGGATGCCGTTCTGGAAAGTCTCTTTGGGAAATACGTCAAGAATATGTTCGATGTACTTGATAGAGTTGATGTGTCCGTTGATATCCACATCACTATAATACGTATCGATGGTGCGTACCAGTTCTGCATCGCGGAAGCGGAAACGTCCGTGTCCCTCGATAGGGCACACATTCTCTTCCTCGCCGACGATGTAGTTGAGGATATCGCCGTCATAGAGCGAGAGCAAGTCGCAAGGGCGACGCGTATCCATGTCGATCATCGCCCAGATACTGCGCGCATAACCGCAAGGTGTGCCGTCGGGACGGGTGATGGCGAAATTACGATTAGTAAAGAGTTTGATGACACTCTCCACCCAGGTCGATACGTTGACGTGTTCGTATTGCAGAGGCATCTCGTCCATCTCAATGCTCAGGCGACTGAGCACCCAAGTATGCTTGGTTCCGTTAAGGTCGCCAATGCCCCACCCTCTCTTTGCAGAGTGGTTGCCTGCGGCATTCAACAGATGATTGCCCAACACACCCATAAAGATGCGCCCCGTGTAATCTACGTGGAACGGTTCCACATAGACAGGATAGGTATCAATCTTTCCAAACTTCATATTGCGGTGAACTAAATTCTAAACTCTAAACTATCAACTACTCTAAACTCTAAACTATCAACTCCAAACTATAAGTTGTCTCTGTCCTCCTCGCGCTTGGCGATGTACTGATCGAGACGCTCAATGCACGACTTGGTGATGGCAATGCGTCCGGAACGGACGAACTGCAACACGCAACCCAGGTCATTGAGGAAGTTGAAGTGCTCCAAAACGTCACTGGTAACACCCGTCTTCTCAACCGTGGTATAAGTAGGGTTAACCTCCACGATACGGGCATCGTAACGGCGAACGATACGAGAAATCTCAGGATTTGACAGTACCATAGGAGTAGAGAGCTTGAGCAATGAGGTTTCAAGGATGAAGATCTCATCGTCTACGAAGCAGTTAGCCTGCAGTACGTCAATCTTCTTCTCAATCTGCTTGCAGAGCATCTCGGCCATCTCCTGCTTGCAATAGCAGGTAATGGTGTACTTGTGCACACCGGGGGTAGATGACGAACATACGTTGAGCGACTCGATATTAACCTGACGACGGGTAAAGACTGCCGTAATCTGGTTGAGCACACCAGCATAGTTCTCAGAGTAGATGATGAGCGTATAGAGCGTCAATCCCTCGTGATTGAGGAGCGAGCCCTCCTGACCAGCAGTAGAACGGCGAGCCACAGCATTGCGGGTAAACGTCTCATGCTGGCCATCGCTCTTAGAGTCGTTAGCCAGAGTTGCCTGACGCTGACGAGAGAGGTTCTTCTCGTATGAGTCGCGGTCTACCGAAGCAGCGGCACGAACAGCAGCATCGAAGGAGTCTGTCAGTGTCTGCTGGTCATCGCATTTACTGCAGGTGTTGCAATCGCCACACTCTGCGGCACCATACCCAGCCTCTGTGCGGGGAGCAGATTGTTCTATATTTTGTTTCTTATCTGACATAGATAGTCAATTTATTATTTTTATTTCACTTCAAGAAGCATCTCGTCTACGTTGCCACCCGGAGGAGTCATGGGCAGAACATTGTCTTCTTCCAGTACAGCTGCCTGCAAGAGGAAGGGACCGTCTGTCTCAAGCATCTCACGTACGGCATCGTCCAAGTCCTTGCGGTCTACCACGGTTCTGCAAGGAATGCCATAACCCTCGGCAATCTTCTCGAAGTCGGGATTAACCATAGGAGTGAACGAGTAACGCTTGTTGAAGAACATATACTGCCACTGACGCACGTTGCCCAGATAGTTGTTGTTCAAGAGGATCATCTTCACAGGGCACTGCTGTTCCATGATGGTGCCCAACTCCTGAATGGTCATCTGGAAACCACCGTCGCCACAGAACATACACACGGTACGGTCGGGAGCGCCGAAGGTGGCACCGATAGCAGCGGGAATGCCGAAGCCCATCGTACCACAACCACCGCTCGTAACTACCGAACGGGGCTTGGTGAACTTGAAGTAACGGCAACCGAACATCTGGTTCTGACCTACGTCGGTAACGAGGATGGCCTCGTTATTGGCTGCCTCGCTTACCTTGCGAACCACCTCACCCATGAGCAAGGGACCCTCGGTAGGATTAAGAGCAGGATTGATTACCTTATTATATTCTTTCTCGTCGTAGGGCTTGAAACCCTCGATCCAAGACTTATGGGTAGCCTTATCTACATGCTGAGCCACGGCAGCCAGAGTCTGCTTGCAATTACCCAACACAGCCAGGTCAACCTTCACGTTCTTGTTGATCTCAGAGGGATCAATCTCGAAATGGATAATCTTGGCCTGCTTAGCGTAATTCTTAAGGTTGCCGGTTACACGGTCATCAAAACGCATACCAACAGCGATGAGCAAGTCACACTGATTGGTCATCACATTGGGAGCCAGGTTGCCATGCATACCCAACTTACCCATGTTCAAAGGATGGTCGGTAGGAGCAGCAGAAAGACCGAGGAAAGTAGTACCGAATGGAATCTGAGCCTTCTCGCAAAGTGCCAACAGCTCTTCACGAGCACCAGCCAGTTCTACACCCTGACCCACCAACATAAAGGGCTTTACGCTCTCGTTGATCAGTTTGGCAGCCTCCTCGATAGAACCTTCTGCAGGTTCGGGCACGGGATTGTAGCTGCGGATGAAGTCAACCTTCTGGGGCTGATAGTCAATCATAGCCGTCTGGGCGTTCTTGGTGAAGTCGAGTACGACAGGACCGGGACGACCGCTGCTGGCGATATAGAAGGCACGAGCTACTGCCCATGCGATATCCTCAGCACGACGTATCTGATAGTTCCATTTGGTAATAGGCTGTGTCACGCCCACCACGTCGACCTCCTGGAAAGCATCAGTACCCAGCATGGCAGCACCTACCTGACCGCAGATGACAACCAAGGGAGTAGAGTCTACCATGGCGTCGGCAACACCCGTGATGGTGTTCATGGCGCCAGGACCAGAGGTAACGATGGCACAACCCACCTTGCCGCATACACGAGCATAGCCCTGAGCCGCATGAACGGCAGCCTGCTCATGGCGAACCAAGATGTGGTTGAGCGTTGACTTATGATCATAAAGTGCGTCGTATGTAGGCATGATTGCACCACCGGGATAGCCAAAAAGTACATCTACTCCCTGACTCTCCAATGAGCGCATCAACGCCTCTGCACCTGTTATCTTTTCCATTATTTATAGGTTAAGGACTTTAAAAGTCGATTAGTCAATGATTCTAACACCACCCTTGTCTGCAGATGCCACACTCTGGGCATAAGCACGAAGTGCCTTAGACACTACACGATTGCGCTTCAAGGGCTGCTGGGGACGAGCTGCCAACTCCTCATCGGTGAGTTTCACATTGATGCTACGGCTGGGAATGTCGATGACGATGATGTCGCCATCCTTAATCTTACCGATGTTACCGCCACTGGCAGCCTCGGGAGAGATGTGACCGATGCTCAGACCTGATGTACCACCCGAGAAACGACCGTCGGTAATCAAGGCGCACTCCTTACCCATGTGCATTGACTTAATATAAGAGGTGGGATACAGCATCTCCTGCATACCGGGACCACCCTTGGGACCCTCGTGAGTGATGACAACACAGTCGCCCTTCTTCACCTTGCCACCGAGGATGCCCTCGCAAGCGTCCTCCTGAGAGTCAAAGCATACGGCAGGCCCCTCGAAGTGCCACAACTCGGGTGCCACGCCAGCCGTCTTCACTACGCAACCGTCCTGAGCGATGTTACCGAAGAGTACTGCCATACCACCATCCTTGGTGTAAGCATGCTCAATGTCACGGATACAACCATTCTCACGGTCGGTATCCAATGACTCCCAGCGAGTATCCTGGCTACCCATCTTGGTAGAGAACTTGCCGGCAGGAGCACTGTGATAGATGCGGTCTGCCTCGGAATCGATGCTCTCGCCCGTGATGCTGTACTTCTTGATGTCCTCGCCCAGGGTAGCACCATTGACGCGCTTGCAGGTGAGGTCGAGCAGGTCACCCTTTGCCAACTCGCCCATGATACCCAAGATACCACCGGCACGATTCTCCTCCTGAATGCTATACTTCTGCCAGTTGGGAGAGAGTTTGCAGAGGAAGGGAACCTTACGGCTCAAAGCGTCGATATCCTGCATCTTGAAGTCTACACCACCCTCCTGAGCCACAGCCAGAAGGTGAAGCACGGTATTGGTAGATGCACCCATTGCGATGTCGAGTGTCATAGCATTGAGGAATGCCTGACGGGTAGCAATAGAACGGGGGAGAACACTCTCATCGCCGTCCTCGTAATATGCCATGGCATTCTTCACGATAATCTTAGCCGCATCCTTGAAGAGATGAATACGATTAACGTGAGTTGCCAAGATAGAACCATTTCCGGGAAGCGAGAAACCCAAAGCCTCGGTGAGCGAGTTCATTGAGTTGGCAGTGAACATACCCGAGCAAGCACCACAACCGGGGCAAGCGCTGTGCTCAACTACTTCCAGTTCCTCATCACTAACGGTGGGGTCACCACCCTTGATCATGGCGGTGATGAGGTCGGCGTTCTCGCCATTTACCTTACCAGCCTCCATAGGACCACCACTGACAAACACAGCAGGGATGTTAAGGCGCATAGCAGCCATCAACATACCGGGAGTTACCTTGTCACAGTTCGAGATACAAACCATTGCGTCTGCCTTGTGAGCATTCACCATGTACTCCACAGAGTCGGCGATGATGTCACGGCTGGGCAACGAATAGAGCATACCATCGTGACCCATGGCGATACCGTCGTCCACGGCAATGGTATTGAACTCGGCTGCATAGCAACCCAGTTTCTCGATCTCGGCCTTTACTATCTGGCCAATCTCATGCAAATGAGTGTGACCAGGAACAAACTGTGTGAACGAATTGACGATGGCGATGATAGGCTTGCCAAATTGCTCCCTTTTCATGCCATTTGCCACCCACAACGCACGTGCGCCCGCCATACGGCGACCCTCAGTGCAGACTGCACTTCTCAGTTGGTGTTTCATTGAATATATTTTTTGCTATTATCTTTTTACACTAAAAACGGGTACAAAGTTACAAATTATTCCGGAAACGAGCAAACAAATTACACATTATTCATAGAATAATACCTTTTTCTGCCAATTTTACCATAAGCGACTCATTTTAACGACACAAATCGTCTCAACCCCTATAAAAAGAGCATGAATAGCAATCTGTAAATTATTTTATCATCCAACAAGAGTCATAAGAAGGGGGCATTCATGCAAATTACCCGTCCCACACAAACACTATCAGCGCCCGACATTCACCTTACCTTTGCACGTAAAAACACGGAGAAAGTACGGAGAAACTCGGGCGCTGGTCGGGGAAAACTCGTCAAACCGACGTTATTTCAGCAAGTCATCTGCTTCCTTCTTTGTCAGCCAGATAACGGCACCATGCTTCTGCTCGCTGAAGTTGGTACGCTTCATGCGGGAACCCTTTGCATCGAAGTAACCGATAGGTTTGAAGGTCTGGAAATCCGTTGTCTCGACAAAACCGAAGTTATGAGGATTGCTTCGATAATTATCAAACATTACAATGTACTTTTCCTCCCCTATTCGCTTCCAGCAATTGGGAGCCTCATGACCTGCCTTTTCACCGTCTTTATACAGATCGTCAATTACATACGGACCCGTAACCGACTTGCTCGTAGCGTGAACTGGAGTGGCGCTATGCTCGTGACTCACATAGAAGAAATGATACGTATCGCCCACCTTGATGATATCGCTATCGATGACATCGTAGCGCAAATCGGGTGCCTGGAACAAAGGTTTCGGAGTGCCCAGCATCTCCGTGAAGTCGTCATTCATATACACATAGAAGATTCGGTTCCTACCGGCACCTTCGCGAAGGGTAAAGTGAACCATATAGTGTCCGCTTTCATAATCATACACCGTTTCGGGTGCCCATGCACAACCAATCTCTGGCCAATTCATGTTTTCGTCGGCAGGCAGTTTCGACAAGTCAAGGTTGGTGCGTGTCCAATGCTTCAAGTCAAAACTTTTCATCAAGACAAGTCCCTTGTTATTGCCCCATCCATACTTACGACCATCACGATCCCATTCAGTTTCGCGATACTCCGAAACCTTGCTGTATGAAGGATTGTTCTCGTACTTGCTTCGCTGGGTAAACAAATGCAAGTCGGTCATTGCCAGATAGAAGCCCCCATCAGGACCACGGAAGATATGAGGATCACGGATGCCGTGCTGTTGGGCAATGGTATCGCCACTGATGACGGGCTTGTCGTCATTTACCGACGTCCATTTGTATCCGTCATAGCTGACCGCCATGTGCAGACCGTGGTCGCAGTCCTTATGGTAAACCATCAAATAGGCACCCATCTTTTTCTCATTCAGCACTTTCTTTTTTGCACAAGTGGGCAAGGTTGCCATCAGCAAAGCCAGTACCACAAATAGCGTTTTCTTCATCATTTCATTTTGTTTTGGTTAGTCATTTCGCTTGCAAAAATACGAATAATTTGTGATTCACACATTAAAATAGGTGTTTTTTCATCCATTTTGACCTTAAAGTCCGAAAATAATGCTACCTTTGCAGAATTATGAGGCTACTTTGCCATCTCCGACTTCCCGTTTTCCAACAAGAGGTTCCTGGGGGTTCATGGCAATATCCTTTTCGGGGGCAAAGTCCGGCATACCGGCACCCTCAATTCATTAACTTTATTAAAAATCAATTCAAATTAGAATATGGAACCAAACAAGTACATTCGTGTTAGTTACGACCTGACTGCCATCGATGGCAGTGAAACCGAGCACATTGAGAGCGCTACCCGTGAGAACCCCTATATGTTCGTCTCAGGCTTGGGCGTTTCGCTCGATGCATTCGAGGCAAAGGTCACTCCCCTGAATACCGGCGACAAATTCGACTTCACCCTCAACGTGGAGGAGGCATACGGTGAGTACCATGCTGACTTCGTGCAAGAGGTACCCAAAAGCGTATTCGAGATTGACGGCAAGATTGACAGCAAGTACATCTACGAAGGTGCTGTAGTACCCCTTCAGAATGCAGAGGGCCAGCGCTTCAACGGTCTCATCCAGCGCATTGGCGACCGCAACATCATCGTCGACCTCAACCATCCTCTTGCTGGCAAACAGCTCAACTTCAAGGGTGAGGTCATTGAGAGCCGTGAGGCAACAAACGATGAGATCCAGGGCATCCTGAAGATGCTTACCGGCGAAGGCTGCGGTGGCGGTTGCGGAAGCTGCGGCGGTGGCTGTGGCGGCAACTGCGAGGGTGGTTGCGGCGGTAACTGCGAAGGATGCAAGTGATTTCCTTAAGTTCATAGTTCATAATTCATAGTTCATAGTTAAGCCCCAAGATAAAGCAAGCATAGCTGAGCTTGCAACACATATCTATGAGGCGCTATTCTTGTTCCATGAACTATGAATCATGACTATGAACTATGAATTATGAACTATGAATTATGAACTAAACTAACGTGAACACATTTGGCAATATATTTACAGTAACCACCTTTGGCGAGAGTCATGGTGCTGGTATTGGCGGAGTCATCGACGGTATGCCTGCTGGCGTCGAAGTCGACACCGACTTCATACAGAGCGAGTTGGACAGACGCAAGCCTGGTCAGAGCAAGCTGACCACATCGCGTCAGGAAGGCGATAAAGTGGAATTCCTATCGGGCATCTTCGAGGGAAAGACAACGGGCTGTCCCATCGGTTTTTTGGTGCGCAACACCAATCAGCACTCCAACGACTACGAGAATATGCGCAACCTGTTCCGCCCCTCGCATGCTGACTACACCTACACCACCAAGTACGGCATTCGTGACCATCGTGGTGGCGGTCGTTCTTCGGCTCGCGAGACCATCAGTCGCGTAGTGGCTGGCGCAATGGCCAAATTGGCACTCCGTCAGTTGGGGATCAGCATTCAGGCTTACACAGAGCAGGTTGGCAACATTGCCCTGGCCGGCAGTTACCAAGACTACGACCTCTCTGTCACCGAGACCAACGACGTGCGTTGTCCCGATCCCGTCAAGGCGGAAGAGATGGCTGCACTCATCACCCAGGTCAAGGCAGAAGGCGACACTATCGGTGGCATCATCAGTTGCGTCATCAAGGGTTGTCCTGTAGGTCTGGGCGAACCTGCCTTTGGCAAGCTGCACGCAGCCCTGGGTAGCGCAATGCTGAGCATCAATGCAGTCAAGGGTTTTGAGTATGGCCGTGGCTTTGCAGGCGTTTGCCAGCGAGGTAGCGAGCAGAACGACGTCTTCGTACCCGATGGAAAGGGTGGCATCACTACCACTACCAACAACTCTGGTGGTATTCAAGGTGGCATTTCCAACGGTCAGGACATCTATTTCCGTGTAGCCTTCAAACCCGTCGCTACCCTACTCATGGAACAAGACACAGTCACCCTCAATGGTGAGGCAACCACCCTTATGGCCAAGGGACGTCATGACCCATGCGTCTTGCCTCGTGCCGTACCTGTGGTAGAGGCTATGGCTGCCATAACGATTCTGGACTTTTACCTCCTGAACCGCACTTCTGTCTTGTAAACGGCAACACAAGTCCCCCACCCATGAACACAGCAACACTCAATACAGGTTTACTTACAGGTCTCCACCTCACGGTGGACGGCTTGTGTGCCTGTGGCGTATTCATGCTGATGTCCATCATGGAGGCAGAACACATCACCCTGCTGTTTGTCATCTACAATGTACTGGCATTCATGACCCAGCCCCTCTTTGGTGGGTGGCTGGACAGGGTTCAGAAGCGCAATGCATTCTTCCATGCCAGCATGGCACTCCTGCTTATGGGCGCTGGCGTGTCTGCATTTTCCATCACATCCCTTAACGAGATGTTTGCCTTTGTCGGCACCACCTTTCTGGGTTTAGGCAACGCCTTGTTTCACGTCTATGGTGGCAAGTCGGTAGCCGTCAGCACCCACAACGACATGCGCCATCTGGGCATCTTTGTGTCGTCGGGAGCCGTGGGATTGGTCATAGGCGAACAGTTGCGGTCGCTTGTCACACTTCCTATCATCGCGCTCGTTATGCTGGTGCTGTCGTATCTCTTACTCAAGAGATGCCCGCACGAAGTCACACAACCATACGAGTGTACTGGTCATGATACCAGTTCTGATTCCAGGAATACCAGCATCGGCCTCTTTCTGTTCATCCTACTTCTGGTATTCATACGCTCGTTTGTCGGCAAGGTGGTTCCTGCAGCCGAGATGGATGTGGTGCTGTATGCCGTCCTGATAGGCACGCTGGCCTTTGCCGGCAAGTCGTTGGGTGGATTCCTGGGCAAGCGATGGGGTGTATGGCACACGCTTACCGCCACATTCCTGCTCTCAGGCATCTGCTTCCTTTTATCTTTCGTGCATGTAGCATTCCACTTGGGCATGGTGCTTTGCACCAACCTCACCATGCCACTCACACTCTATCTGGCCAACCGTCAGATGCCGCATCGCGAGGGTTTTGCCTTTGGCATGCTGGCAGCAGTCTTGATTCCCGGCTTTGCCCTGGGCACACTTTGGAGTGGGAGTTACTTCACCTA
>JAZUKS010000123.1:0-5775 GCA_045643405.1 Bacteroidaceae bacterium
ATTAAAAGGAATGAGCCCGGCACAATACCGAGCTCACTACTATAGAGAATTTGATAATTAACGTTTAATTTAACGTCCAACTTTTCGGGGTCACTTCACTTTTGACACACCCTCTTTTCATTAATATTTGCTTAAGTGTAACGATTACAAATTGCTTGTAGTTGTTAGCATTTAACCATTACTTTGTTATTAGTCCCACTGTACGAGGAAGGTTGCAACCAAAGCCAAAATAGCGTAGAACTCGGGGAGAGCAGCATAAATCATGGTCTTAGACTGTACGTCGTGACCCTGAGCTACGCCCTGAATACCAGCGGCACAAACCTTACCCTGACGGATAGCAGAAAGCAAGCAAGCCAAACC
Organism: Bacteroidaceae bacterium; assembly: GCA_045643405.1. GTDB lineage: Bacteria > Bacteroidota > Bacteroidia > Bacteroidales > Bacteroidaceae > Physcousia. The sequence continues at coordinate 361 of JAZUKS010000123.1, forward strand.
AACACCGATGCCGAGACCGAACATCATTGCGCCATTGTGACCAGCAGAAAGATCAACGCCACAGTTCATCATGAAAGCGATGAAACCGTAAAGACCCTGAGTAGCGGGAAGTGCTGCGAGCACCATGTAACCAGATGCCTTGCTGGGGTTAACCTTCAGCGCACCTTCTGCAGCGTTACCTGCGATGGTGGTACCATAACTACTACCAATTCCTGAAAGGGCCAACATAAGACCCAAGCCAAGATAACCTAAAATCTGTTCCATAATGTTTAATTTTATTTGTTATTAATTCGATACTAAATTTTGTTTGCCTATCCGAACTGGTTTTCTGTCTTGCCGTGAAAAGAACTTTGCCTTGCTTGAAGTTTTTTTGCCTTCTTGCCTTATTATAGCTTGCTTTATTGTAGCTTGTCTTGTTATAACTTGCCTCTTTGTAATTTGCCTTATTGTAGCTTGTCTTATTATAACTTGCTTTTTATAGCCTGCTTACAAATAGCTTTAATTAGCATTAATTTCTTCAATCAGCATTTCATTAATTAGTTTGCCTTTTATAACTTGCCTTTAATTAGTTTTCCTTTAATTATCGGTTTCTTTATATTGGGCATTCCTTTTAAAGAGGCCTTTCACGCTATGCTTGTTTCGGATTTTTCCTGTTCGGATATGCTTTTTGTTTACTAGTTATTTTTTTGTTTTTTCAAAGGGTTTGTATGTTGTACCCAATCCGTTGTAACCAAGGTTCTTGAAGTACTCTACGAAGTTCAAACGCAAAGGATGCACGAAAGCTGAGATGGCTGACAGCAACAGGTTGAGCACGTGACCAATGATGTAGATGAAGATACCTCCATAGATGGGAAGCATATCACCGATGTTGTTGAAGGCCTCGCCCAACTTGGCACCTGCCAAACAGAGTGCGTAGAGACGAATGTATGAGAGTACGTCACCCATCAAACCGCTGGCCATGTTGTAAGTGTCATACAAACCTGCCAAGGGATTAGTGAGAACTGCTACAACGGGATTCTTCTTGAATTTGCCTACGTTGTTGAGCAAGAAGATGCCCAATGCGCTGACAGCACCAATGCCGATAAGGATGTAGGTGGTGGTGTCCTGACTGAGTGACCCCATCATGAACATCGTAGCGGTGATGATTCCGCCCACGATGAGCAATACCCATCCCCATGAACTGAGCTGACTGGCAAATCCTTCTTTCTTGGTGTAGACTATTGCCTTGAAAATCAATGCCAAGCAGATGTGGAAGACTCCGATGATAAGAGCGCCAACCATCTGGAAGGTGAAGTTGGTACCGGGGAAATTACCTTGCACGAAAGCGTAGTAACTCTTTATTCCCTCGGGCACAAAATCCATAGAGGCAATGTTCAAACTGAAGAATGAACCGAGAGCCAGACCAACTACCAAGGTGGCAGCACCCAAGATGGTGACCAACGATCCGCATCCCTTCAGCATTTCACCCACGATAGGTACCTTGCTTCCCTTTCCTGCAGTCTCGAGCAGACCGTAGAGAAGGATGATGATACCATAACCCGCATCACCCATACAAATAGCGAAGAAGAGGGTGAAGAAGGGTGCCAGGATAGGCGTGGGGTCCCACTCGTTGTAGTCGGGCATACCATACATGCTTGTCAGTACCTCAAACTTGCGGGCAAACCAGTTGTTGCGAAGCTTGATGGGCACATTGTCCTCTGCACGGGGTTCACGAACCTCATAGTAAGCACCACTTGTTGCCATGTATTGATTTACCTGCTCAACGCTATCGGTTGGAACCCAACCTTCGAGTACCATAAGATGGTCTGCTGCAGCATGAGCCGTGGTAAGCTGTACCTGAGCCAAGTTGATGCTGTTTGACAGCTGGTTCTGTGCATGCTTTAGGTAAGCCAGTTTTGTAGTAACGTATGCCTTGATTTGCTGTTCAACCTCTTGCTGTGCTTTCTTGTTCTCTTCGAACAATGCCACAGCCTTCTTGTGCGATACCTCGGGAGCAGCCATAGGAGTAGCTTCTACCAGTTGAGGTGTGTGGTCGCTGGGACTTACTGTTACGAAGTACAAGGTGGAACCATCTTGAGCAATGGGGAAGGCGTAAGCCTCTTCATCCGACTTGCTCACAAGGTTGAAACTCTTGGGCATACAGGTCCAGAACTGCATCTGGTAACCTATTTCCAAAAGCGACTTGACACGTTCTACGTCATATTCACCCCAAGTTGCAGTCAAGTTGACTTGTTGTTGAAGAGATTTCTCCTCGCCTTGCAGGGTTACTTGCTTTGCCAGCAATGCTTCTGCCTCGCTGACGAGTGTTTCTGCCGTCTCTTCAGATTCCTTGGCGGTGATTTCGCCCACAGCCATAGGAGTCAGTTTTGCAATGATGGCCTCGGTGCGCTTGCTGAGTTCCATCTGGCATGCCAACTCGCTATCGGGTTCAGGGGTACCTTCCTGAGCGGCTTGAATGTGCACCACTCCCAACTCTTGAAGTTGACTGAGGAAGGCATCATATTCGCGATGGTAAACCAGCGCGGTGAGTTTTTGCATCTTTACTATCATGCCTCAGCCTCCTTTCCTTGGGTCAACGAGTCCGTTGTGTCGTCCTGACTGCCAGCCTCGTTGCTTTTTCTTTTCTCCTGGAGTGACTTCAGAATCTTCTGGCTTGACTTGCTCAGATTCTCCTCGTCCTCCATGAATCGCTTGATCTTGCGTACTGCCTCCTGGAAACCAGGTATCTGCACTTTCTCGAAGAGGTTCACCTTTTGGGTGGTCTTCTTTCGTGCATGCTCGAGCAGTTGCAGTTTGGCCTGCACAAACTCGTGCTCAACGGCAGTTTTTGCAAGACCCTCAAGCAGTTTGATTCCGTCGAAGTACCACTTGGGAGCGCTGAAGAGTCCGAAAGGACGTGCCTCCAAGCGGATGGCCTTCAGAATGGGAACGCGAACGCCGGCAATCTTCTTGACGTCGAGTTCTACGTCGCGCAGGGCAACCAACGAGGTGTCGAATTCACCCCAGAGGGCGTACATCGACTCGTAGCCACCAATCTGCTCGCGCAGTTTGCGATCCAATTCCTCGGCTTCCTCCTTGCACTTCTTTACCTCAAGGCGCAATGCTGTCTCCTTGCTCTTGATGATGGGCAAGGTGCGCTGGCGCATTTTGAGGTTCTTCTCAAGCTGCTGAAGCGAAGTCTTGTTATATTGAAACTTTATTGCCATAACCGGATCCCCTTCCGTCCTCCCTGCATCAGGGAAACAGAATGTACAGGGGAATTGTTTTTTAGTTAGACATTACTTTTATTTCCAGTAGATATCTGTGAACTCCTTCTTGATGTTCACCTCCTCAAGCTTGAAGTACTTGCGGAACAAGCTCCATGTAACGTCAAGCATCTCCTCGGTGTTTAGGTTGACATCGATAGCCAGCAACTTAGCAGAGTAGTCCTTGGCGAAGTCCAGACAGCGGTTGTCGTAGTCGGTAAGGTCGAAACCGTTCTCCAACTTTGTTTTTGCGTTGGCAGCATCGGCGTACAGACGGATAGCGGCATTCATAACCTGTGAGTGGTCCTTACGGGTCTTCTTACCAGCAACCAACTGCTTCAGACGAGACAATGAACGGAAGGGATCGACGATAACCTTACCAACGTCACTGTCACGACGCAGATACAACTGACCCTCAGTAATATAACCAGTATTATCGGGCACGGCATGAGTAATGTCGCCACCACTCAATGTGGTTACCGCGATGATGGTAATAGAACCGCCACCTACGCTCTCGGGGAACTGTACGGCCTTCTCGTAGATCTTTGCCAAGTCAGAATACAAAGAACCAGGCATAGAGTCCTTAGAAGGAATCTGGTCCATACGGTTTGACACGATTGCCAAAGAGTCAGCGTACGAGGTCATATCGGTCAGCAGAACCAGTACCTTCTCGTTCTTCTCCACTGCGAAGTACTCGGCAGCGGTCAGAGCCATGTCGGGAACCAACAGACGCTCAACGGCGGGGTCCTCGGTGGTGTTGATGAATGAAATGATACGGTCCAAAGCACCAGCGTTAGAGAAGGTGTTGCGGAAGAAGTAGTAGTCATCGTTGGTCATACCCATACCGCCAAGGATAATCTTGTCGGCCTTTGCACGCATGGCCACCATTGCCATTACCTCGTTGAAGGGTTGGTCGGGGTCAGCAAAGAAAGGAATCTTCTGACCAGACACCAGGGTGTTGTTCAAGTCGATACCAGCAATACCGGTTGCGATAAGTTCGCTGGGCTGCTTACGACGAACGGGGTTCACCGAAGGACCACCAATTTCGACCTCTTTTCCCTCAATCTCAGGACCGCCATCAATGGGGTTACCATAAGCGTTGAAGAAGCGTCCGGCCAACTGGTCGCTCACCTTCAATGAGGGAGCCTTGCCCAAGAATACTACCTCGGCATTGGTGGGGATACCACCTGTACCTTCAAATACCTGCAAGGTGACTTCATCACCCATAATCTTTACCACCTGGGCAAGTTTGCCGTTGATGGTAGCCAGTTCATCATAACCAACGCCCTTTGCCTTGAGTGAGCAGGTTGCCTTGGTAATCTGGCTTATCGTTGTATATACTTTTTGAAATGCTGTTGCCATTATTTCTAAGGTTTTGAGGTTGTTTATTTAATCAAATCCTTAATCTGAGCTACATAAGCATTGTACTGTTCGCTCTTGTACTCGGTGTAGTTCATCTGCTTGCAGATGTTGATGAGCTTCTTGAAGAAGTCCACAACCTCCTGGAAGTGGTTGAACTCGTACTCCTTCTCGCAGATAGCTGTTACCAGATTCAGAATCTCCTCCTGACGGGCAAGAGGTGTAACGGCATCAATCTCATCGAAGGCATCCTGCTGTAGGATAACGAAATCGATAACCTCTGATTTCCAGAATGTAACGTGGTACTCAACGGGTACGCCGTCATCACCGAGGATGTTGATCTGCTCAGCAATCTCCTTACCGCGAAGCATACGGGTCTTGAGGTCGAGCACCTTGGGAATCCAAGCATCGTTGATGTGTCCCTTGATGTACTCTGCAAACTCGGGATACTCGAGGTACTTAGAGTAAGAGTCGATGGGGTTGACAGCGGGATAGCGCTTCTTGTCGGCACGATCCTGCTCCAAACCATAGAAGCATCGAGCCACCTTCTTGGTGTTCTCGGTTACAGGCTCCTTCAAGTTACCACCGGCGGGAGATACAGTACCGAGGAAGGTGATACTACCCACCTCGCCATTGTTCAGGTAAACGTATCCGGCACGACCGTAGAAGTTACTGATAAGGGCACCGAGGTCCATGGGGAATGCATCGGGTCCAGGCAACTCCTCCATACGGTTTGACATCTCACGAAGAGCCTGTGCCCAACGAGAGGTTGAGTCGGCCATCAACAGTACGCGAAGACCCATTGAACGGT
>JAZUKS010000124.1:0-31341 GCA_045643405.1 Bacteroidaceae bacterium
GCAGAAGGTCTCTTCGTGCTCTTCCTTGAACGTACCGAGGACATTACCGAACGTGTCAATGAACGCGTCAATGCTGTTGCTGGCCAGATGTCTCCCGAAGGTGAAATGTCTGAGGCTGACCGTATAACGGCTGCCACGGCCACGGCATTGTCTGAGGTCGAAAATGAATACATACAAGCCAATCCCGATCGTGAGGTTCGTGTGCAGAGCTTCTGCGGTGGCAGTCAGTTCTATGTGTCTATTTATAAGGTGTACCGTGATATCCGCCTTGTCTTTGCTCCTACCCAGACTCTGGGTAAGTTTGGTGGTGATACCGACAACTGGATGTGGCCCCGCCAGACGAGCGACTTCAGCGTGTTCCGTATCTATGCCGATAAGGATGGCAATCCTGCAGAATACAGTCAGGACAACGTGCCCCTTCATCCCAAGCGCTGGGCACAGGTCAGCATGGACGGCTATGCCCCTGGCGACTATTGCATGACCATCGGTTTCCCCGGTTCTACCTCTCGTTACCTCAGTAGTTATGGTATTACCGACCGCATTGAGCAACAGAACAAGCCTCGTATCGAGGTTCGTGGTGCCAAGCAGGATGTTTGGAAGAAGTGGATGAAGAGTGACCGTGCCATCGGTCTGAAGTATGCCTCTAAGTTTGCGCATTCAAGCAACTATTGGAAGAACAGCATTGGCATGAACCAGGCACTTGCCGATTTGGGCGTAGTGGCTGATAAGGAGAAGATTGAAGAGAGCATCACCAATTGGGTAAACGGTGGTGACGAGGAGCGCCAGAAGCGTTTCGGCAATATGCTCCCAACCCTGAAGGAGACATACGCAAAGCGTGCTGATTATGTGCGCAACTTTATGTTTTTGCAGGAGATTTCGGATGGTGTGGAGTTGTTCACCATCTCTACCTTGGCCGACCAACTTAATCTTTGCGAAGATAGTGCTTCTACTGCATACGGCATCAAGAAGTTCGAGGAGTACATGAAGGATTACGATGCCCGAGTTGATGAGGAGACTACTGCTACCTTGCTCAAGTTGATGGCAGAGAAGGTCGGTGCTGATTATCTGCCCGAGTTCTGCAAGACCGTTAAGGATGACTTCAATGGCGACTATAAGGCTTATGTCCGCGACATCTTCAGCAAGACCAAGCTGATTGGTCCCAATGCGCTCCGCGACATTATCCTGGCGGGTAAGGAATTGGAGAACGACCCTGCAGTCAAAATGGTTCAGGATGGTGTGATGGCTTTCAATGCTCTCTATGGCGAAATACGTCAGACGGCTACTGATATTCGCTACAACGAGAACTTGCTGACACAGGCTTTCATGGAGATGGAGATGGCTCAGCCTCATTATAGCGATGCCAATTTCTCTATGCGCCTCAGCTACGGTATTATCCAGGACTATACTGCCAACGGAAAGCATTTCAACTACTTTACCAATGCGCAGAGTTTGCTGGACAAGGCTGCTCAGCAGAATGATATTGATGATTACGCCCTCGAGGATAATATCATCAACTTGCTGAAGCAGGGTGACTTCGGTCGTTATGCTGACCAGAAGACGGGCGAGATGCAGTTGTGCTTCCTTTCCAACAACGACATCACAGGTGGTAACTCGGGTTCTCCCATGTTCAATGGCAAGGGTGAACTCATCGGTCTGGCTTTCGACGGCAACTGGGAGGCTATGTCTGGCGACATCTCTTTCAATCCTGCCCTTCAGCGTTGCATTGGCGTTGACATCCGCTACGTCCTTTATCTCATGGACAAGTGGGGACATGCCGACAACCTTATTCAGGAGTTGAGACTGAAATAAAATATACTCTTCCATAGGTGTGCATCACCTTGATTCGTGCTTGTGCGATTCAAGGTGATGCACTTTTTTTTGTAAACATATATTCTTCTTTCGTTCTTCACCTAAGGTAAACCTTGCGTTTACACGAGGATTCCCTGCAATTTGTGGAGGCACTACGGAGGCACCTCGGGTGCTCCGCGTGCAATGATTCTAAACTTTATTTATTATCAGTAAGTTGTAATTCTTTGATGTTGCCAAAATGAGCAGTTTTTCGGCATGAAACTGCTTGGCAGGTGTGATGGAGTGAGGCGAAAGTGTAAAGGAAAATTGTTTTCTTTTGAGTATACGAAAGCAGGGTGTCTCCCTCCTGTGGCGGTGAGGAGTCTTGTCACGTTTGTCACGCGTGTCACACGTCACGCGAAGTGAAAAACTAAAAGTGAATAGTGAACAATACTTTGTGACGTGTGACAAGTGTGACAAGTGTGACAAAATGCCTCCCGAGGAACTGAGCCCTTCCCCCTTGGGGGGAGATGGAGAGGGGCCTGTACTTCGTGTGACGTGTTCCTTGGGTAGAGAGGGTCTGTTTTTCCTTAATTGTTCATTTTGGTTGATATAAAACAAGAAAAATGAAAAAAAGTTGCTGATTCTTTGTTGTTTATATAAATAAATCACTATCTTTGCACCAATAATGCAGTGAGAATGCTGCCCGGTATGTATTAAACTAAATTACTACGCTTATTTTATGATAAGAAAAGCACTATTTTTATTCACCCTATTGTTTGTTGTAGGGGTGTCTACCGAAGCTCGTGTGCGAGTAAAACTAACCAAAGCTATGTACACTAGTCAGGAATGCGAACTGAGCTTATGTGATGTGTTTGCTGTTAATATCTATGGCGATTCCAAAGTACATCCAGACCATTATGCTGATTTGGCAGATTATGAAGCACTTGTTGTAGAGGTGGCAGAAGGCACTCCCCGTTTTTTGTTTAATGTTGTGAGAGATGGTGGTTCATTAGATGGCACAATAACTTCATCAATTGAAATGCCTAAGAACGACGATCAAACGGCAGCCTACCAAACCATTGAGGATTTGGAAGACGGAAAGAAGGTCTATATCATCGACTTGAAAAAGATAAAGGAGGATAAGGGCAAGGTACATCTAAATTGTATCAAGTCAACTAGTTTTGTAACAGGTGTTATTGTTACCCGTATGTACTTGCTCAAGCCTATTCCTGCAGAAAATACCAGTTACGATGCGACTGTATTGAATCCGAATGAAATTGTTTTGACTCCACGTTACAAAATCAGTGATACATACCTGGATGTCAACGAATTGGCTAGCGCTACCGATGGTTTTGCCATTGTGGAAGGTAATAGAGTGTTGTGCGTAGATGATGATGTTCCCCATATTGAAACACGTGAAAAGACGCGTGTGGTAGCTAACGTGACGGGTTTTGACGGCATACCGACAACTTCAAATGTATCTGCTTATAAAAGTACGTATAAGGATAAAACATATAAAAATGAATTAGCATTGTCTTGGCGATTTATGCGAGAAGAAGGCGATACATTCGATGAGTCTCAGTATAGCGCCAATTACAAGTTCCATCATTTCGATGCCTATTCTGACAAATTTAGCGAATTGGGTTATGCTTGTGCCAGTCCTTATACGCATCTGTGGATGACAATGGAAAAGGATGAGAAAGAGGAACGCACCTACTATGAAGGAAAGGAAAATTGTCTTTATGGTCCCAACTGGCTTATTGAGTCTGTGGGAGATGGCGAATTGAAGAGCGTTAGTGAGTTGCAGAGTGTTCCTTTCTATGCGGTGTCAGCAAATGGAGGTAGCATGGTGTATTTAAATACTTCTGACGACAATGTGCAAGTGGGTGGTGTAGCGGATGTTTTGAGTAATGGTTCTGCTTACCATAGATTAAAGGTAATACATGCGTTTGGTGAGGGTAATGATGCACAGTATCGCATTGAGTTGCTGAATGCAAACGATCAAGGTAAGTATTCGAATGGAGGAACTTTCCTGAATGTGGGAACTCGTTCAGAAGTGTTCGTTGGACCCTCGTTGTCGCGAGGTGTTAATCCAGATGAGCTGGTTAATAACCAAACTAAGGTGACATTGCAGATGGGGGATAAATATCTTTATGGAAGCGGTAATCAGGGTGCTGCCATGGGAAACCAAGAAACAGCAAGTTCTAATACTAATGCAGTTAAGTGTTTTGTTTTGGAGAAAGTGTCCAATGGGTATAGGTTCCGTGCAATAAGACCGAATGGAGATGACTATTCGCTTTGGGGAAATGCTAAGTGTTATCTTAATGCCAATAACAATGGAGTAGTTTTTATTCTTGGTCTTAAAAATCAAAATGGTGAAGATCAAAATGGCCAAGATTTGCCAAATGGTGCTGTTTGGACTTTTGAAAATGGTGGTATAAAAAATGTTGGTACAGGACAGTATTTTAATGGTACCGCTACTTCAAGTGACGTTGTGCTTTGTTCTTTGCGCCATGTGGAAGGGAATTTCGAACAATGGGATTTGAAACCTGAGGGTGGTGCAGAACTTGACTGGGGAAGTCTTTGGCATTTGGAATATGTTGAAAACGAAGGATTTGTTTTCAGAAATAACAGTTGGAAAAATGGTAGACCGTGTTATCTTAATACTGACGGAAGTACAAGCGAAAGCCCTGTTTATTTCCAGTGCTATGATCCCGCCAAGTTCCTCTATTCTGAGGGCAAGGCAATAGAATCCTACGCACTTCGTAATGTGGGTGCTATGCAAGGTAATTTCAACGTGGATTACAAAGGTAATGGCGCAGATGGTAAGGAGATTTGGGAACATGATTATGAATATAATGGTTTGGGTTATCTGAAGCATTTGGGTGATGACTATCTTCATGACTATGTTGTTGATGATGCTGATGGTTCTATTCTTAGAACTCGTGAGGGGTGGAGAGCAAACTTGAATGATGCTACTAAATGGAGATTCAAGAAGATTGAGCGTGTGCCCGAATCTGTCAGCGAAGACCGTTTGATTGATGACTTGGTATTTGCACTCAGGCACATGAGAGCTAATGAGTTCAACCGCTACCAGTGCTACGATGATGCTGGTCAGCCTACTCTTACTCCTGCTTTTGAGGCGTGCTGGAAGAAAGCGCACGAATATCTTTACGAGCAAGGTCAGGCATACAATGGTGATGTGGAGCGTTTAGCAGACAGCTTGGAGTACTACAATGCTCGTCTGCACCTTGTTAAGCCCAAGCCTGGCGATTTCATCCGAATGCAGGGTGAGAAGAACGAGACTTATTTCTCGGGTTCAAGTTCAAGTACAGTATATCCTATGGTAAGTTCTCCAAGTGCTTCTACTATTTTCTATTATGATGGTAGTAAACTTGTTAATTACTCAACGGGTTTAGTTTTCGCAAAGTCTGAAAACTTCGATATTGGTACACAGCTGATGGAGGAGGACGATAAAATCGTTCAGACAACATTGTTTGCAGATTCGCGTGCTACAAGATTCGCTGATCAAAGAAAACAAAATCCTGTTCGACATACATATAGTGTATATATGGGCGAAACGGATACTGACAAGGTTCTTATTGCAAAGGATGGAAAAGAAAACACCGATGGCGAAATTATGCACAGTGGACTATATGCACATGCTGCATTTATGGCATATCCCGAGCCTGGTAGTGAATATGGAGGTCAGTATAATCCTGAAACGGAAATTCTCCTTACTAAGATTGTCGATCTTCCAATCAGTATTTCGCCTGCAGGATATGCTACTTTCTGCTGCCCACAGGATGCTGATTTGATTACCGAAGGTGCCAGAGCTTATATTGGTAAGGTTAATGCCGAGATGTCAAAAGTTACTTTCATTAATATGCCGGAGAATGGTACGAGGATTCCTGCCAACACACCTGTTTTGATTGAACTGAAGGGCGGCAAGACCGTTTATGCAAGAGTCAGAACTACGGGCGATCCATATCATCTTGCAACTTCTGACGCAGAACAGAATAGCCTGGTAGGAAAGTATTATACAGTTAGTTATACTAAGGCTGAAGGTGACGATAGTAGACTGACTTATGATGGGTATCTGGTCGAAAAACAAGCTATCGATAGCCATGTCTATACATTGACGGGCGATGGTGTGTGGAAGTTCTATACAGGTACCACTCTTGCTGGTTTCAAGGCGAAAATTAAATTAAGGGATATTGATAAGGATACTAAACAAGTGAAGACTTTTGCATTCACTTTTGAGGACATTGAGGCTGATGATGAAACCAGTGTCCAGATTGCAAAAGAGCTGGGTGTGAAATCAAGTGATGGTGTGATGTATAACTTGGCCGGACAGCGTGTTGTTTCTCCTCGTAAGGGAGTGTATGTGCAGGATGGAAAGAAAGTGATGGTAAAATAACACTATAAGTATCTAATTATGATGAAAGAATATGTTATTCCCGAATTGATTGTGATAGATTTGGAAATGGATGGTGACGTCCTTCAAGACATCATAACCTCAGGTTCTTCACAAGAGGAGTGGGTTAAGGAGGAACGTGACTTCTATGATGATTCGCCTTCGACACCTTCCAGAGGATCCATTTGGGACAACGAGTGGTGATTTCAAGTCAAAAGGTATTTTATATAATATGTAGAGAGGTGCCATGTCACGAACAAGTGATGTGGCGCCTCTGTTTTCTATATAACCTTTCGGGCTGACCTCTTTTGTCTGAATAAACAACATAGAAAAGGGAAAAATGCAAGCGACTTTTCAGATTGAGCCTCTCTTTTCGGGCTCAGTACTCTAAACGATGGAGATTACAGAAGAGGTGCAAATACAAAAAAACTCTCAACCGTAAAGTTGAGAGCTTTTGTTGGGCTACCCGGACTCGAACCAGGAAAGGCAGGACCAGAATCTGCAGTGTTACCATTACACCATAGCCCAATCAAGGAAATCGAACAATCACCGTTCTGATTTCGGATGCAAAGGTACGACTTTTTTTGTTATTGGCAAATCTTTTTGCGTTTTTTTTAGCACAAAATGCAAAAAAAAGGTTAAAACGGGGATATTTCGAGGGATAAATTTCAGCGAGCAAAGTATTTATCGTATCTTTGTACACTATATTTATAATGTAAAAAAGTTAGAATGTTAGGAACAGAACAGTTAGTTGATAAAATAGTTGAAGGCCTGCAGGAGAAAAAGGGACACAGGATTACAACAGCCAATCTGACAGAGATAGAAGATACTATTTGCCGTTACTTTGTGATATGCACGGGTAATTCTCCCAGTCACGTACAGGCATTGGCTCATAGTGTTGACGATGTTGTGCGAAAGGCTGGTGGCGGGCACCCTGCATCGGTAGTGGGAACCCAGCAAGCTTTGTGGGTGGCAATGGACTACGGTGATGTGATGGTGCATGTGTTCTTGCGCGAAGAGCGCGAGTTTTATGACTTGGAGCATTTGTGGGCTGACGCCATGCTGACAGAATTGGAAGACATAGAATAATTGAAATGGACGAGAATAATAATCAAAACAAGAAACCACGCTTCAGTTTGTCGTGGATATATCTGATAGTAGCCGTTGTATTGGGTTACCTGTTCTTTACCGGCGATGGCAAGGATTTTGCTGGTTCGGCCAAGGATGCTACTTACAGCGAGTTTCAGGAGTATGTGGACAGTGGTTGGTGCAGCAGGGTGCTGGTTAACCAAAGAGAGGGCAAACTCAAGATGTTTGTCGTTAACGAGCATGCTCGCGACATTTTTCATCGTAATGTAGACCCCAATCATGAGGCGTATGTCGAGGTGCTTTGTCCCGACGAGGGTATTCAGCCCTACATCGACAAGGTGAATAGCGATTCTACTTACCTGAGCCGTCACGGCAAGGTAAAGGTGGAGTATGAGCAGACAAACAACACCCTGAGCAATCTCTTCTGGCAGTTCTTGCCTTTCATTGCACTCATCGTATTCTGGATGTTTATCATGCGCAGAGTCGGTGGCGGCGGTGGCGGCGGTGGCATCTTCAGCGTTGGCAAGAGCAAGGCCAAGTTGGTTGACAAGAAGACGGGTCCCAAGGTTACCTTCCAGGATGTGGCAGGACAGCAAGGTGCCAAGCAAGAGGTGCAGGAGATTGTGGAGTTCCTGAAGAATCCCAAGAAGTTCACCGAACTGGGAGGTAAGATACCCAAAGGTGCATTGCTGGTTGGTCCTCCGGGAACGGGTAAGACGCTTTTGGCAAAGGCTGTTGCCGGTGAGGCAGACGTGCCCTTCTTCTCGATGTCGGGTTCAGACTTTGTCGAGATGTTCGTGGGTGTGGGTGCCAGTCGTGTGCGCGACCTTTTCCGTCAGGCAAAGGAGAAGAGTCCCTGCATCATCTTCATTGACGAGATCGATGCCATCGGTCGTGCCCGTGGCAAGAATCCTTCGATGGGCGGTAACGATGAGCGTGAGAATACCTTGAACCAGTTGCTCACCGAGATGGATGGTTTCGGTACCAATAGTGGCGTCATCATTCTGGCCGCTACCAACCGTGCCGACATCTTGGATAAGGCATTGTTGCGTGCAGGTCGTTTCGACCGTCAGATTCACGTAGACCTGCCCGACCTGAGCGAGCGTAAGGCCATCTTCCAGGTACATTTGAAGAACGTCAAGACCGACGATACATTGGACATTGACTTCCTTTCACGTCAGACTCCCGGTTTCAGCGGAGCCGATATTGCCAACGTATGTAACGAGGCTGCCTTGATTGCTGCCCGTCACGATAAGAAGTCCGTTAGCAAGGATGACTTCATCGCTGCCGTTGACCGCATCATTGGTGGTTTGGAGAAGAAGACCAAGGTGATGACGGCTGAAGAGAAGCGCACCATTGCCCTTCATGAGGCTGGTCATGCCACCATTTCATGGAACTTGCAGTATGCTAATCCCCTCGTCAAGGTTACCATCGTGCCTCGTGGCCGTGCCTTGGGTGCTGCATGGGATCTGCCCGAGGAGTCTCAGATAACCACCAAGGAGCAGATGCTCGACGAGATGTGTTCGTTGCTGGGTGGTCGTGCTGCCGAGGAATTGTTTACCGGTCACATCTCAAGTGGTGCCATGAACGACTTGGAGCGCGTTACCAAGCAGGCATATTCTATGATTGCCTTCATGGGTATGAGCGACAAGTTGTCGAACCTTTGCTTCTATAACCAAGACTATAGTTTCCAGCGTCCCTATTCCGAGGATACTGCCCGTCTTATCGACGAGGAGTGCAAGAAGATGATTGCCGAGCAATATGAACGTGCAAAACGTCTGCTTACGGAGAAGATGGCCGGACATGCTGAACTGGCGCAGTTGCTCGTTGAGCGTGAGGTTATCTATGCAGAGGACGTTGAGCGCATCTTTGGCAAGCGTCCCTGGATGAGCCGAACAGAGGAGTTGCTTGAAGAGGACGGCAAACAGCAGGCAGCGGATGACGCCTTGCAGTCGGTGGATGATAGTCAGCAAACGGCAGATGACAGTCAGCCAGTTCCTCCTTCAATAGGTCCTGCACCCGAGGATTGATGGTCTTCCTGGGCTTTTGGAGACCTTATGGGCTTCAAGAATTCTGGGGACTTTCAGATTTTCCTGGCAATAATTATCAAAGAGAAAAAAATAACTTACTGCATTTGCTCACCCAACAGTAATGCAGCCCCCTCTCTACGGAGAGGGTGGGGGGTGAGGCTTTAGATATGAGCAATTTGGTATTACGTACACTTACTGGCATCGTTTTCGTTGCCGTTTTGGTGGGAGGTATTGTGTATAATGCATATACATTTGGTGCGTTGTTCTGTGTTATTACCATCCTGAGTGTGGCAGAGTTTTGCCGTATCGTAAATGCCAAGGATGACGTGCAGACCAATACGATGATAGCATCCTTGTCGGGAGGTCTGTTGTTCGGTGCTTTCTATTGCTATAACCAAGGTTTGTGCAATGCGGCTATCTTCTTGCCCTATCTGGCCAGCCTTATTTATCTGTTGGTGCTTGAACTCTATCTGAAGCGCCCCAATCCTATCAACAATTGGGCTTACACCATGATGAGCCAGATGTATGTGGCATTGCCCTTCTCTATGCTCAATATGCTTGCATTCAATACCGACCCCGGTCATCCCTTCATGATTGTGTACCGTTGGATATTGCCTCTTAGTGTCTTTATATTCTTGTGGGCAAGCGATAGCGGAGCCTATTGCGTGGGTTCTATGTTGCACAACGTGTTCCCCGCAAAACTCTTTCCCCGCATCTCTCCCAAGAAGTCATGGATTGGCAGTATTGGTGGCGGACTGATTGCAATGGGTGCTGCGGCTCTCATTTACCAGTGGGATCAGACGCTTACCCTGCCTCAGTGGATGGGTTTTGCACTGGTCGTAACCATCTTCGGTACTTGGGGCGACCTGGTAGAGAGTCTTATCAAGCGTACCCTGGGTATTAAGGACAGTGGCAACATTCTGCCCGGTCACGGTGGTATGCTCGACCGCTTTGACAGTAGCCTGCTGGCCATTCCCGCTTCTGTCATCTATCTGTATTCGTTGCAGATGATGTAGGATGAGGCGACATAAAATAGAAATAGAATAACAACCATATAGTGCTGCATATACTCCTCCATCAGAAATGCAGCCCCCCTCCGGGACTTTTCCGTGAAGTCTGCCAGTTGAGGGGTGGGAGGAAATACTTTTAATATGAAGGAATTCAAAAGAACAACCGTTACTTCGGCACTTCCTTATGCCAATGGTCCTGTGCACATCGGACACTTGGCTGGCGTGTATGTGCCTGCTGATATTTATGTAAGATACCTTCGCCTGAAGGGTCGTGACGTCATCTTCATTGGTGGTAGCGATGAGCACGGAGTACCCGTGACCATCCGTGCCAAGAAGGAAGGCATTACCGTACAGGATGTGGTAGACCGTTATCACGGTATCATCAAGAAGTCATTCGAGGACTTCGGTATCTCGTTCGACATCTATAGTCGCACAACCAGCGACATTCACCATAAGTTTGCTGCCGATTTCTTCCGCAAACTCTATGACGACGGCAAGCTCGTTGAGAAGGTTGAGAAGCAGTATTGCGATGCCGTAACCGGCGAGTTCCTTACCGACCGTAACATCGTGGGAACCTGTCCCCGTTGCGGAGCCGATGGTGCATACGGTGACCAGTGCGAGAAGTGCGGTGCTACGCTTTCTCCCTCTGAGTTGATCAATCCCACCAACAAGAACAATCCCGGCAATCCTCTGGAGTTGCGCGACACCAAGAACTGGTACCTGCCCTTGGGCGATCATCAGGAATGGTTGAAGGAGTGGATCCTTGAAGGACATAAGGAGTGGCGTTCAAATGTGTATGGCCAGTGCAAGTCTTGGCTCGACATGGACCTGCAGCCCCGTGCAATGACCCGCGACTTGGATTGGGGTATTCCCGTACCTGTTGAGGGTGCTGAGGGCAAGGTGCTCTATGTGTGGTTTGATGCTCCCATTGGTTACATCAGCAACACCAAGGAGCTCTGCGACCGTGAACCCGAGAAGTGGGGCACATGGCAGCAGTGGTGGCAGGATGATGATACCCGTCTGGTACACTTCATCGGTAAGGACAACATCGTGTTCCATTGCCTTATCTTCCCCACGATGATGAAGGCCCATGGTGGTTACATCATGCCCGATAACGTACCCTCGAACGAGTTCCTGAACCTTGAGGGCAATAAGATTTCTACCTCAAAGAACTACGCCGTTTGGTTGAACGAGTATCTTGAGGAACTGCCCAACCGTCAGGATGAGTTGCGCTATGTGCTTACTGCCAATGCGCCCGAGACCAAGGATAACGACTTTACCTGGGCTGACTTCCAGGCTCGTTGCAACAACGAGTTGGTGGCAGTCTACGGTAACTTCGTCAATCGTGCCTTGCAACTCACCCAGAAGTATTACGAAGGCGTTGTGCCCGTTCCCGGAGAGTTGACTGAAACGGACAAGGCAACCTTGGCAGAGTTTGCTACTACCAAGGAGCGCGTTGAGCAGTTGCTTGAGGCGTTCAAGTTCCGTGAGGCTCAGAAGGAGGCTATGAACCTGGCACGTATCGGTAACAAGTACATTGCCGATGAAGAGCCTTGGAAGGTTATCAAGATCGATCCTGAGCGTGTGAAGACCGTCATCTACGTCTCTTTGCAGTTGACAGCCAACCTCGCTATTGCTTTCGAGCCTTTCCTTCCCTTCTCTTCTGCCAAGTTGCGTCAGATGCTTTGCATGGAGACCTTCAATTGGGAGGAGCTTGGCAAGACCGACCTTCTGCCCAGTGGCAAGCAGTTGGCTAAGCCCAGTTTGCTGTTCTCGAAGATTGAGGATGATGTCATCCAGTTCCAGATTGATAAGTTGGAGGCTACCGTCAAGGCAAATGCCGAGGCTAACTACGAGGCTGCACCCGTTAAGGAGACCGTTGCTTTTGAGGACTTCCAGAAGTTGGATATCCGTGTAGGTACCGTGCTTGAGTGCGAGGCTGTGCCCAAGATGAAGAAACTCCTCAAGTTCAAGCTCGACGATGGCACTCCTCAGGGACGCACCATCATCAGTGGTATTCATGAGTGGTATGAACCCGAGCAGTTGGTAGGCAAGCAGGTACTGTTCATTGCCAACCTGGCTCCCCGTCAGTTCAAGAACGGTCTTGTCAGCGAGGGTATGATTCTCTCGGCTACCGATTGGGACGGTACTGTGGCAGTAAGTGCTGTGGAGCGTGCCGTAAAGGGTGGCAGCCAGATTTCGTAAAAACATGAACTTGCAATGCTTCCTGGAGCATTGCAAGTCAGTTATATCAAAGATTATAAAATAGCATTTGTATGAAAAAGGTATTATTGAGTTTCGTTTTGCTGCTGACCAGCGTCGCAGCTTTCTCGCAGTACCGTTCAAGCAGTTATTCAGGTTACAAGGCTTTTGCTGTGGTTGACCTCAGCGTTAACTTTAACGAAGGCAAGAGCGAGATAAATTGTGACTTGGAGAACTCGCACGGTTATCAGTTCAATCCCAACTTCTTCTTGGGTGGTGGTTTCGGTGTGGACGTATATCAGGGAACCAAGTCGACTGCTCAGTCGGTTTCTATCCCCTTCTTTGCACAGACTCGCATTAACTTTACCGACAGGGGCGTAAGTCCTTATGTTGATTGCAAGTTCGGTTACCGTTTGGGTGACAGTAGCAAGAATTTCAACTGCTGGTACTTGCAACCTTCTTTTGGTGTGCGCTTTCCTGTTGCCAGCCGTTTCACGCTGAATATGGGTATCTGCTATACCCACAACTTCCTTGAAGGTGCTGACGTGAGAAAGAATAAGATTGCCTTGCAGTTCGGCTTAGAGTTCTAAGACGTTTGTCGGGTTACAGATTACACAGATTTCGTGGGTTCTTTCTATTGTTTGGAAAGAAAATACAATGCCACGAAATCTGTGTAATTTGTTTTGTGTAAGTGGTCAGTCCGATATAAACTTAATTCTGTTCACTTACTTAGGATGCTTTTTACAATAAGCATTGCGGCATGGTCGGGTGCTCCGGGTTCTCCGAGGCGCTCGGCCATTGTTTTGTATCCCTCCAGCATCTCGTCGCGTGAGGGTGTTCCGGGTAGGATGTCTGCCAAGTGCTTGCGCACGTTCTCCACGTTCATGCCGTCGGCCACGAGTTCGGGCACTACTTCCTTGTTGGCAATGAGGTTGACAAGCGAGATGAAGGGAATTTTCAGGAAGTAGGGGCGTATCATGCTGACAAGCTTACCCATCCTCATATAGTAGCATACCACCTGAGGCACGCCGAAGAGGGCGGTTTCCAAGGTTGCTGTGCCACTTGTGACGAGTGCTGAGGTACTGTGTTGCAGGATGCGGAATGTCTGTCCGTAGAGTACGTTTACGGGCAGGTTCTGCGTGAATTGCTGATAGTAGGACGGCTCGATGCCGGGAGCGCCTGCAATGACCAACTGATACTGTTGCGTATAGGGTTTGGCAGCCTCAATCATGCGGGTAAGGTTGTCCTTGATCTCCTGCATTCTGCTACCGGCAAGCAAGGCGATGATGGGTTTGTCGCTGAGTTTGTTCTCCGTTCGGAATGCCTCGATGTTGCTTGGATGCTGTTCAAGGTAAGCGGTTACCTCATCGAGGGTGGGATTACCCACGTACTGTATGGGGTATCCATGCTTGCCCTCGAAGAATTCCTTTTCGAAGGGTAGGATGGAGTAGAGGTGGTCGATGTCGCGCTTGATGTTCTTGATTCTGCGCTCCTTCCATGCCCATATCTTGGGCGAGATATAATAATGTACGGGAATGCTGGTGTTGGCGTGAATGTACTTGGCGATGGAGAGGTTGAACCCCGGATAGTCGACGAGGATGAGTGCGTCGGGCTTCCATGCCACGATGTCTTGCTTGCAACGCTTCATGCCCTTGAGGATGGTGCGCAGGTGCAGTAAGACGGGTATGAAGCCCATGTATGCCAAGTCGCGATAGTGCTGTACAAGGGTGCCTCCCTCGGCTTGCATCAGGTCGCCACCATAGAATCGGAATTCGGCATTAGGGTCTTGCATCTTGATGCTGTGCATCAGGTGCGAAGCGTGCAGGTCGCCACTTGCCTCACCGGCAATCAGGTAATATCTCATCCTTTTATTGTTGTTAAGTAAGTGATCAAAACTATTTTTATAATGACTATGTAAGTAACTCGAGTATTATCTTGTACTATCTTTGGCGCATCTTTGACTCTCATTCTCTACTTTCGTCCCGTAGGCGAAAGTCATGTAGCCCGCTACACTCTGCATTTTGACCGGCGTCAAAAGCCGAATGATTGCCAAACCTGCATCCAAATCCAGCACAATCTAATATAAACCTAATTCTGATCACTTACTTATCAACTTGAAACACTTTCCGTCAACAGGTCCGCTCTGTCCGAAGGGATGCTTGCAGAACGAAGTGGGGCAAGAACAAGTCTACGGGTCAATGAACCTATTATGAACACTTCAGCACCTGTCCGGGACGAATAATCGCCTTTTCGCTGATGTGATTCATCTTGCAGAGTTTCTCTACAGTGGTATTGTGCTTACGTGCAATGCTGTAAAGTGAGTCGCCCTGCTTAACAGAGTAAACCTTGCGCTTTGCATTCTTGTCGTTATCCTTGGCAGCCTTCTTGTCATTCTTTGATGACTTGCTACCGCGGTCAGTCTGCATGGTCACTTCCTTTATCACAGGCTGTGTCTCAGCAACGACAACCTCCTGATTGTCATTTCTTTCCACGTCACCCACCAAAGCCAGCATGGGAGCAGGATTTGCGTGATGGGGATTGCCAATCAGACTACCCTTTCCATTTGAACGGAACACATAATAATCAGCCTTGGCATCCTGTGCCTCGAAATCAAAGAGAACCTCGGGGTCTATGTACTGACCCAAGAAGCGTGTTTCGAAATGAAGGTGAGAACCGGTAGAACGACCGGTATTACCGCCCAAACCGATAGGTTCGCCAGCACGTACAATCTGATTCTCCTTTACAAGGTGCTTTGACATATGGCCATAAACGGTCTCAAGTCCATTATCGTGGCGGATGATAACATAGTTACCATAACCCTTTGCCTCATAGGCAACAATACGGATTTTGCCATTATAGGCAGAGCGAATGGTATCGCCTACATACACCTTAATATCGGTACCATAGTGGAAACGGCCGAACTGCTTGCGATAACCATAGTGCGAAGTCACCATACGACTATCGGTAGGCATACAGAAATTACGCAGATTGATCTGATACTCTGCAGGCAATTCCACGCCATAGTTACGACCTTTCTCATTATTCCAAGCGGGATAGATGTCACCGCTAGGATTCTCCAAACTGAAATTTAAGTTTGTCTGAATCTCTTGCTTGGGCAGCAATCGACGAAGACTGATGGAGTCAATGGCCTTCATCTTCTTGTCGATGGGAGCCTGACGAGCCAACAAGTCCTGTGCACAGGCAGGCACACTAACCAGCGCTACTGCCACCGCTGCTAAAATAGTCTTTATTTTATTCATCAATTCGAGTTAAGGAATACAATTATAATATAATAAAAGGTTCTTATTCGTCACGATTGAACTCATCGGGAGCATAGAGACGGTCGAGATTGCAAGCGCCAAAATCAAAGATCTCATCATCCTTGAAGAAACGCTTCAATTCTTCTACTGCAGTATGAGGACCATCACTGGCGTGTACTACATTCTGCTGGTTGCTCACGCAATAGTCTCCACGGATGGTACCGGGTGCCGCATTACGGCCATTGGTAGTTCCTGCCATCATGCGAACGACACGAATGGCATCCACACCCTCCAATGCCAAAGCCACAACGGGAGTTGCGGTCATGGAATCCTTCAACGACTGGAAGAAGGGTTTCTCTTTCAAATGAGAGTAATGCTCATCAAGTATTTCGTCTGTGAGCTGCATCATCTTCATGCCCACAATGCGAAGACCGCGCTTCTCAAATCGGTTGATAATCTCACCCATCAACTGACGCTGAATGATACCCGGTTTGAGTAGTACAAGAGTTCTTTCCATAGAATTATTATTAGCTTTTACGATTAAGATTAAATTGCTGGAAACGTCACACACACGTCGAAATCCGGGGCAAAGTTACGACATTTTTCCGGATTCCGCACAACAATTAAGCAATTTTTTGACTTTTTAGGTACTATTTGCAATCGCCAAATAGCGAATTTACATATTGATAATCCGTAATTTACATTTCTAAATTACGAAATCGACGACCAATCCTGCTGGTCTTTACCCAACTGGGAAAGGCGTTGCCACAGCATAGCATACTCTGGTTTTTCCTGGTTGGGATCGGCCTCGACAACCTGCCTCGCCATGTCTCGGGCCTGCTGTACAATCTGCCCATCACGGGCCAGATTGGCAACACGCAATTCAAAGGCAGTACCGCTTTGCTGGGTACCTTCCAAATCGCCGGGACCGCGGAATTTCAGGTCTGCCTCGGCTATCTCAAAACCATCGTTGGTCTCGGTCATTATCTGTATGCGCTTCTTGGTCTCAGTGCTCAATTCGAACTTGGTCACAAGGATGCAATAGGACTGTTCGGCACCACGCCCTACCCTGCCTCGCAACTGGTGCAACTGTGCCAAGCCGAAACGCTCGGCATTCTCGATAACCATGACACTGGCATTGGGTACATTCACGCCCACCTCGATGACGGTGGTCGCAACCAGTATCTGCGTCTCGCCACTGGCAAAGCGCTGCATCTCGGCATCTTTGTCTGCAGGTTTCATCTTGCCGTGCACCTTACTTATTTTATAGTCAGGAAAGGCCTGGCATACGGTTTCGTAACCCTCTTCCAGATTCATCAAGTCCATCTTCTCGCTCTCCTGAATGAGCGGATACACGATGTAGGCCTGTCTGCCGAGCGAAATCTGCTGGCGTATGCTATCGTATAGCGACACATGACGGTTCTCGTAGTAATGTACCGTAGTGATGGGCTTACGACCTGGAGGCAACTCATTGATGACAGACACATCAAGGTCGCCGTAGAGCGTCATGGCCAAAGTACGGGGTATAGGGGTGGCAGTCATCACCAACACATGAGGCGGAACAATATTCTTGCGCCACAAGCGGGCACGTTGCGCCACGCCGAAACGATGCTGTTCATCAATGACAACCAGTCCTAAGTTCTTAAACTCTACGTTGTCCTCAATCACAGCGTGCGTACCCACCAATATGTTGACTTCGCCGTTGGCAAGGTCCTCCAGTACGGCCTTTCTGCGCTTTCCCTTTACCATTCCCGTCAGCAATTCCACACGCAGAGGCATATCGCCCAGGAACTGGCGGAACGTCTCCAGATGCTGCTCTGCCAGAATCTCGGTAGGAGCCATGATGCAGGCCTGCAAGCCATTGTCTACAGCAAGCAGCATCACCAGTAAAGCCACCAACGTCTTGCCACTACCCACATCGCCCTGCAGCAGACGATTCATCTGCCTACCACTCTGCATGTCGGCATGCATCTCCTTGATGACACGCTGCTGAGCACCCGTCAAGGTGAAAGGCAGATGGTGGTGGTAGAAATCCATGAACATGGTTCCCACACGTGGGCAGGGAATGCCGTGGACCTCCTTTTGACGGTCTGCCGAAAATTTCAGTATGTTAAGTTGAATGTAGAAGAGTTCTTCCAGCTTCAAGCGGTAGGTGGCACGATTCAGCATATCAGCGTTCTGCGGATAGTGCATAGCACGTATGGCACTATCACGGCTCATCAGCATATAGCGATCCACCAACCATTGCGGAAGTGTCTCGGGTATGGTCCCTGTATACTGCTTGAAAAGCGAGTTGGTAAGTTTCTCGATGGTACGGGTGTTCAAACCTTTCTTGGCGGCCTTCACCGGCACGCTGTAGTAGGGTTGCATACCCATAGTGCTGAGCGTCAGACTGCTGGCATCATCCATCTCGGGATGTGTGATGTTGAAGCGTCCCGAACCGGAGAAATAGGTGGGTTTTCCGAAAACGATGTATTCTTTCTCTTCTTTGTAGGTATCGCGTACCCACTTGGCGCCATTGAACCACACAAGATCTATCAGCCCGTGCCCATCGGTAAAATGAGCCACCAATCGCTGCTTGCGTCCTACACCTTCAACCTCATAACTCAGAATCTTGCCCTTTAGTTGCACAAAGGGCATATCACCCGTGAGTTCGTGAATGTAATAGATACGGGTACGGTCAATGTGCTTGAACGGAAAATAATCGAAAAGGTCTCCAAAAGTATGGATACCCATCTCTTCACCCAGCAGTTTGGCCCTGGCAGGGCCAACGCCGGTGAGGTATTTTATATCCGTTGAAAGATTCAATTCTTAATTTCACTATATATCATGCCCTTACGCAATGCCTGAACCTCGTTAGCCTTACCCAACTTCTCGGCGATGGTGTAACCAAATTCAAACGAAGCACCTGGACCCTTACCTGTAATAAACTGACCATCAACCTCAACCAAGGCACCGGTATAGGTTGCGCCTTCAAGTTCGCTTTCCACACCAGGATAGCAAGTTGCCTTGAGACCCTTCAGCAATCCCATGTGTCCATACACCTGAGGTGCAGCACAGATGGCAGCAAGAGGCTTTCCGGCATCATACAACTGCTGGATGCCCTGACGCAGTTCCTCGCAAGCATCGAGATTCGTAGAACCGGGCAGTCCACCGGGCAGAATAATCATCTCAGCATCGTCAAAATCGATGGCGGGCAAGATGCGGTCTGCAATGACAGGAATGCCATGCGCACCTATCACCACTTGGTTGTCGGTAATAGAGACGGTCTCTACTTCTACGCCGGCACGGCGCAGGATATCTAACGGAGCAAAGGCTTCAATCTCCTCAAAGCCCTCGGCAAGGAATTGGTAAATCATAGTTTTAAGAAGTTAAGAAGTTAAGAAATCAAAGGAGTTCTTCTGCCCTTTGGGCGAGGCATCGGGCAAGCCCGCTGAGCGAAAGAAGTCAAAAGACGATACATTTGGACATTTGGGTTGCTTACATGAGGCAAAACTATCGTCATTACATCTTTGACTTTTTGGCTCGGATTGACGCTTTACAAATTGCCTGTAGAAGAACTTACGCGTCATCAGGCGCATAACTCCCTATAGTTGGGATTGCGAAATCTGACTTATACGTACAAATTATAATGTGAAAACGGGAGCTCAACTCTCCAAACAGGCATTGTAACGCTTAATGGTCTCCTCAAGTCCCAGATACAAGGCATCGCAGATGAGTGCGTGACCGATACTCACCTCGTCAATATAGGGCATACGGTCGTGCATATATGCCAGATTCTCAAGACTGAGGTCGTGACCGCAATTCAAGCCCAGTCCAAGACTCTTAGCCTTTTCGCCCGCTGCTACAAAGGGAGCAATGGCGTCCTCGCGGTTCTGGGGGTAATTGGTGGCATAAGGTTCTGTGTAGAGTTCCACGCGGTCTGCGCCAGCCTTGGCTGCCCACTCCACCATCTCTGGATCAGCATCAACGAAGATGCTTACGCGGATGCCCTTGGTATGAAACTGCGCAGTCACCTTGGTCAGGAATTCAAGATTCTTCTTTGTATCCCAACCATGATTGCTGGTAAGCTGGTCGTGCGAGTCGGGAACAAGCGTAACCTGTGCAGGCACTGCTTGCATCACCAAATCCACGAAATCAGGTTCTGGGTTACCCTCTATATTGAACTCGGTTGTGAGTATGGGCTTCAAGTCGAAAACATCCTGATGGCGGATATGGCGCTCATCGGGACGAGGATGAACGGTGATGCCTTGCGCGCCAAAACGCTCGCAATCCAATGCCACCTTCACCACATCAGGGTTGTTGGCGCCTCTCGCATTGCGAATTTTCGCCTCCTTGTTGATATTAACTCTTAATTTGGTCATTTCTCGAAAAAATTCCATTGTATGGCGCAAAGTTAATAAAAAAACACTAATTTTGCATAAAATAATTCGCAATAAATGACGAGAAAACTACGTTTTGCCCTTTTCGGCAATGTTTACCAAGCAAAAAAATCGCTTGCAGTACAGAAGTTGCTTTGCCTGCTCGAAGAGCACGAGGCCGACATCTTTATCGACAAGCCATTTTACGAATACCTCACCCAGACCCTGCAGCTTGACGTGCACCCCACCAGCCTCATCACCGACGACCAGTTCGAGGCAGACGTGGTAGTAAGCATGGGAGGCGATGGCACTTTCCTTCAGGCAGCTTCACGCGTGAAGGGCAAACGTATTCCTATCCTTGGCATCAACATGGGCCGTTTGGGCTTCCTTGCCGACATACCTGCCGATGAGATAGACGCAACCATCGAGGGCATCTATGCCGATGCCTTTACCATAGAGGAACGCAGTGTCTTACAAGTAGAATATTCTGCCGGACAGCCTGCCAGCTATCCCTTTGCCCTCAATGAAGTGGCCGTGTTAAAGCATGACAACTCATCGATGATCAGCATTCGCGTCAGCGTGGATGGCGAGTACCTTACCACCTATCAGGCCGACGGTCTCATCATCAACACACCCACCGGCAGTACGGGCTATGCACTTTCTGTAGGCGGTCCCATCATTGACCCACGCGGTCATGCATTTGGCATGGTGCCCGTAGCCCCGCATAGCCTCAATGTGCGTCCCATCACGCTATGCGATGACGTAGACATTGAACTCAGCGTGGCAAGCCGAAGTCATCAGTACCTCGTTGCCATCGACGGACGCAGCGAGACGTGCAACGAAGACATCCGTCTGCACATCCATCGTGCATCCTACCCTATCTGCGTACTCAAACGCCCCGGCAGTTCTTTCTTCCGTACACTCAGAAACAAACTGATGTGGGGAAGCGATATTAGAGAATGAAGAGCATTGCAATATTAAAGTGGTTTTGGCGCACTTCCAAGCCGTTCCGTTTCCAGGCTTGTCTGAATGTGCTGGTGGGCATCATTGATGTCTGCCTCACTTTTGCGTTCATTGCCACCACCAAGATGGCCATTGATGTGGCAACAGGGCGCAGCGACAGTTCGCTCAACCTGGCTGCCGGACTGCTCATCGGCGTCATCGTATCACAAATCAGCATCAGTTTTGCACGAAAATGGATTGCTGCCCTATTGGGCGTCAAGGCACAGAACAAAATGCAGCACAAGACCTTCTCCCTGCTTTTGCAGAGTCAGTGGACAGGTTTGGAGAAGCGTCATAGCGGTGACGTGCTCAACCGTCTGGAGCGCGACGTACGCGATGTCACTTCCGTCATCACCGACACCTTCCCGGCTGCCATTACCGTCTGCCTCAAACTTGTCGGCGCCTTCTTCTACCTCTACTCCATGGATTCCATGCTGGCATGCGTACTGTTGTTCGTGGTACCCGTTTTCGCCATACTCAGCCGACTCTATGTGCGCAAGATGCGAACCATCACACGCGAGATACGCCAGACTGACAGTACCATACAGAGTCTGCTCACTGAAAGCGTGCAGCACCGCATGGTACTCAAGACTTTGGAACAGACCGGCACGATGGCCGACCGCCTTGCCGAGGCACAGGCACAACTGCGTCGCCAGGTGCGTCATCGCACCCTTTTCTCATCCTTCTCGGGCAGTCTGCTCAGCGCCGGTTTCGCCACAGGCTATCTCATTACGTTCCTGTGGGGAGTGCACAACCTGCAGGCAGGAGTTATCACATACGGTATGATGCTGGCATTCGTACAATTGGTGGGACAGATACAAGGTCCTTTCCGCGACATGACACGCTTTGTGCCCATCATCATCAGTTCGTTCACCGCTGCCGAGCGCCTTATCGAACTGGAGGAGACGCCACTCGAACAAACCGGTGCCCCCATACGCTTTACTCATGGTGCGGGTATTCGTTTCAGCGATGTCAGTTATGCTTACGATGACAAGAAGAACAACATCATTTCCCACCTCACCTACAACTTCCCTCCCGGTTCCACCACCGCTATCCTGGGCGAAACGGGAGCCGGCAAGACAACCCTCATCCGCCTTATCCTTGCTTTGCTGAAACCGCAGCAAGGCAGCATCGAACTGTACACAAGTCAAACACAGGCCTCTCCTTGTCCTGACAAGAATGCCGTACCCGTCTCTCCCCTCACCCGATGCAATATGGTCTATGTTCCCCAGGGCAATACCCTCTTCAGCGGTACCATCCGCGAGAACCTGCTTCTGGGTAATCCCGACGCTACCGATGCCGATATGCACTGGGCATTGAAGTGTGCTTGTGCAGACTTCGTTCTTGAACGCCCTCAAGGTCTCGACTCACCCTGTGGCGAGTTGGGTGCCGGAATGAGTGAGGGACAGGCTCAGCGTATTGCCATAGCACGTGCCTTGTTACGCAAGGGTAGCATACTACTGCTCGACGAGGCAACCAGTGCCCTCGATCTTGACACAGAACGCCAACTCATTGACAACCTTACCTCAATGATTGACAACACGCAGACTGTCATCTTCATCACCCACCGTCCTGCCATCGTAGAGCATTGCAGTCAGGTTCTCCGACTGAAGACAATAACCGACAACAGTCAACAGACAGCCCTGTCCGAAGAAATGCCTGCAGAATGAAGCACGACGTGACAGGATTCACTTAGAATCCTATCCTCTGGGCGCTTCCGCTTCGCTTCTCAAGACTTTCTGATATACACGCTTCTTGAATAGCACTTATGTCAAGGGTATCACGCTCTGACAACACATTGTCAATAAGTTGCTTTCGGGCAATGTTCTCTATCTGTCCGCCACTGAAGGCGTATGAACGGGCAAGGTTCAAGGCTTCCTCATCAGTAAGTTCCGGCAACATGGACTTCCAGATATGGCGACTTTCATTGGGCGTTGGCTTTTCAAACTCAATCTTATAGAGGAAACGGCGTTCGAAAGCAGCATCCAGCGAACCGGTAAGATTGGTGGTGGCAATCATGATACCATCCAGTTGCTCCATCTCCTGAAGGATGATGTTCTGCATGGCGTTCTCCATTTTGTCAACGCTACCCGTGGCACCTTCTGAACGCTTGTTGAGCACCGCATCGGCCTCATTGAAGAGCAAGATGGGAGCATTGTCATTCTTCTGTGACAAACGCTTATAGCGGTCAAAAACCTCCTTGATATTCTTTTCCGTATCTCCCACCCACTTCGAGCGGATGCTGGGTATGTCAACCAACATAATGTCTCGGCCCGTAAGACGTGCCAGTTGCTGTGCCGTCTCTGTCTTGCCTGTTCCCGGAGCGCCATAGAACAAACAAGTAAAACCTGTACGCATACCCTTGTCCCTAAGGCGCTGTTGCACGCGAGCCATACGTTCTTTTTCGAGCAATGACTGCAACCGCTCTACCTGCTTTGTCACATTGTCGTTGTAATATAATGTCTTGGGGATGATGTCTTCGTGGCATGTCAGGAAGGAACGGTTTTCCTTGCTGACCTTAACGTCCAGTTCGCTCAGCACCTCACGTTTGGAATAGTTAGTCAGTTGCCAATACTCCGTAGTTGCACAACCGTCCTCGCAGGAATGCTCCACAAGGTTTTTACTCATCAATATATGACTGCCTGCGGTGAGGTCTGCAACATGCCTACGAAGGTCCGGTCCGTCAAAATAATCCCTGATGTCACTGCGACAAATCTTGTCATCATAGTTATTGATGAAAAGTCGGCAGAGCACGAGGTAGAGTACTATGTCTTTGCTCTTCAGGTCAAACGAACGCAAGTGCGATGCCAATGCCAGTTGCTGGTTGACTGCAACAAGTTCGTCAATGCAGGCATACAACTCGTTGTCGGTTATCTCGTCATTTTCCCTACGGTTCAGCAAACGATCTACGATTTCATAAAACTCCCTTGCAGAAAGATTGTCTATACGTTCCCGTTCTGGCAGTGTTCCATTACGAAGGCATTCAATCGTATGATTAGGCACACGGTATGTTATATCGCCGTCAGAATCCTTGCGACGGACAATGATGCCTCGGCGAACAAGATTGTCGATATGCTCGGCAAGCGATAGTATCTTCACCATACGCACATCAAAATGGCGGGCAATATCCCTGATATTGATACGAGAGTCATTGCACTGGTCCACGAACACGGCAAGAAACATGGCTTCCATCTCATAATCTATGCCCAATCGCGACATCAGTTCCTTGATGTATGGCTTTGCAGGAGAAACGACTTGTGTCTTTCCCTTCTTCATCTCGGTATTGATGCCTTGGTCGTTAGTCAGCTCTACTATCTGCTCGATAATCTCCAATACGTTCATCTTCTTAATCAATGCTGAATTCTTTTCCATATCTTGTTTCCTTTAATGTTATTAACGATAAACGAAAAATGCGTGCCCAACCGGACACGCATATAATATAGTAACACAAGGAGAAAAATTCAAAAAAAGCACCAACTTTTTTTGCAAGACGCAAAGAAGTTAAGCCATCTGCTTGAAGAACTCCACAACGCTCTTCCAATCGGGAAACTGAGGAGAACTGAATATATGGATATGGCGTTCTCCGAAATCAGTTGCTCCATGGCCCGTGCGGTCGTCAATAAGATAGGCACCCTCTTGGGCCTGGGGGGGCTAGTTGCTCGCTCATCTAGTTGTTTGTCCATTTAGGCACCTGGGGGGGGCTGCCACCGTCCCCGAGGGTTCTCCCTCGGGTTCCCGAAGGCAACGGTCATCATAGGCGTTGCACTTTGCACTATTTCAATGCAACCTTAATGTCCTCCCTGAATTGGTTCCACCATTCTTCAATCAAGGGCAGAGCCTTGTTCAACATGGATGAATATTTTGCCTTATCAAGTACAAAACCTTCAGTTGGTGCCTCTTTATAGATAAGACCTTGGCTGAGCGCACCCGTTGTGCCTTCGGCAGAGGAGGTATGAATGAAGTTTGTGGCTTCAACCTTGAACTTTTCATTTGAGATGGTGAATATGAAATCGGCTGTAATGGTACCATTCAGGCCCGAATCGGAAAGTTCATTAAGTATCTTGACCTTCTTTCCCAAAACGGGAATCTTGGTAACCTTGCTGATGATGTTCGACGTCTTGGACTCGTAGTCAAAAGCGATGACTGCACGGAAATAGATGATGCCTTCGTTGTTGTACAGGTCTGTCTCAACAATGGCATTCATGGGTTCGTCCTTGATTTCATTGATGCACCAACGCTTCAGTTTGTGAAAGATGTCCTGAGCAGATTTCCCATGTACATTAAAGGCTGTAGCATACGATGCCTTTTCCTGAGCATACGATGCAAGGTTCAGACAGAGACCTAACAGTATCAAACTAAATATTTTTCTTATCATGTTTTTTTTTAATAAAAGTTTTCGCACAAGTATTCGTGAGTGGGAAGGTTAGCCGTGGGCTTAACTATTGCTAGTAATACGGTTTCAATCGGATAACTTCGCTCATCGCCATTTCCGCAGGTTGCATTCCGCCTCGACCTTGTCCTGGATGGACTTGTCTACAAGCGGAAAGAAATCATATCCCGTCTTGGCCTCTATCTCGTCAACGGTGACCACGGCAGACTCCATTGTCTGCCTATCGTCCGTATTAGTATAAATGAAGCCTATTGCCTTCTCGTTGCCTTTCCTTAGCGAAAGCACCACCTTGAAATAGCCATCAGGGACGCGAATCTTCACATCCTTCCCAATGTACTTCTTGCCCGTTTCAAAAATCGGTCCACAGCAAATATATACACGACCTTCCTGCTTTGCCCAGCGTCGGCAAGCCTTCTCTACATGCTCCCACCAATGCTGGTTCAGTTCCGGCGTCTGCGGACAAATATTCGACATCAGGAAGCAATCTGACATGGCATCTGCACTCCACTTCATATCACCGGCAGGGCACATGTGTCCACGGTCATATCCAGACTGCTTATACTCATACCAGTCAACCCTATTCTTTGACGGCACCTTACTGTCAGCACGAAAATCGTTGCTACGCTTTGCTTGTCCTGCATTCACCTCCTCCGCTGTCAATTCCCATGCCACCCAATTGGGGCAATTCGTCTCGGTGTTATAGGATAGCGTAAAACCAGTATGCCGTATCACCAACTTATCCTTATGCACCTTCGGAATCTCAATACCCGTCTCAACCCCTTTCACCAAAGTGCCAGCATACGATACAGAAACCATGCCGAAAAACAACAGGAACACATTCAGTATCAGCATCTTGTCATTTTCTGTGCACAGGAATCTCCTCATATAATCAACAAGTCTTCTTCCAAGCATAGTCAGAGCATTAAGTACATCTGTTTACTAACCTAACCACAAAGTTATTAAAAACAATTAGAATAGACAAGAAAATCGCATATTTTCCAATCGATAATGGTTCAGTCCTTACTCTGCTTCACTTCTTCCTCCTTATTTCAGTCATTGCATCTTCATCTCATTTCCATCGGTTCTCCATCGGTTCGATGGACAATCGATGGACAACCGATGGAGAATCGATGGACAATCTCCATGGTCAGAACGGAAGAAGCGTATAGAAAGAGCAATGAAAAATGCATGTGCCAGTAAGGTGCAACAGAACACCTTAAATAAACATGAAAACTATTGGATCTGCCACCTGGGTACACCCGACGTATTCCTACGAAACCGTGGAGAATTGTAGAGGAACCTTGGGGAATCGTTGAGAGATATCCGCAACATTATAGAACCATCACCAGCTATTGTCTGTCGCAAAACACCTGGAAATAGACATATAGAGCGAAAAAAAGTAGAATTGCAATGCATTTTCAAAATAAAAATGTAAATTTGCAAAAACTCTCCTACAGCACCGAACAAGCAACGTGCCAAGAACTTCTGCCATCACTTGAAACATTAAGTGATGCTGCATATTGGAAATAGAGATAAACAATCTAATAAATAGTCAGATCATGAAAAAACAATAATCCAGAGTGACAAACTATGGCATACTACGAATTTGAAGCAAGTCGTGTATCGGGTAACGGCAATGCTGTATTTCCCGACGAAATCATCATTGATGATGAAGAGGAGGTGGTGATTCTGCGAAAACCAAAGCTTATTGGCAGTAAGGAAACCAAGGTGAGGTTTGGCGCCATTGCCAGCATTGAAGTGGACAAGCACATCCTGTTTGCAGACATCATCATTGAAACCAAAGGTGGACGAGAAATCGTTGCCCGTGGTTTCACCCGTGATGATGCAGATGAAATCAAGGAACTACTGTCGTTCTGATTGTTGTAGCCTTGGCAAAAGATTAAATGTTGAAGGCACCTTGCGCCAGGAATTCAACGAACTAATTGATGCTATGATCAAGCGTGGAATATATCCAATGCCAGATGAGAAGTACAAGAAACTACTGACAGAAAGAGAGGATGAATAAAAAGACATACATCATTTTTTCATCAAAGAAAAAAAAAGAAAAGATGAAGGATGTAAGGCGTATCATCAAGGTGAGCAACAGAGACAACATTCGCTACATTGTTATTGACGCGAATGGAAAAAGCATGAATCAGAAGCCCGTCTCCAAGAGCGAATCGGCATTCCTCATCTTCAAAGCATATTGCCAGAAAGGAAATGTTGACATTGACCAGTTGAGGAAGGACTTCCCTTGCAAGGAAATCAACACTTATTATTATGATAGATACCTGCAACACCTGTTCTATGACTTTAATACAGACGTAAAGATAGATTCTCAGAACAACAATGGGTATGGCAATGTGATTCCAGAAGGCAACACATGGAACTTCTATGGCGACGACGACCATCTCTTGCCATGTACAAGTGGTCGAATCCGTAATGTAAAGATGTGGCGTAAGGCAGATTTCGACAGGTTGGTGGAATGGGCAGAGAAATACGGTATCAAGGTGATTTCTGCATAGTAACAAGTCATTAGATCCGTGAAATTAAAATATCAAAAACAATGCAATGACAACATACATATTCCCCGATGGTACTAGTCCAAGAACAATAAGGAAAAAATAGAAGAGATATGCCATTCTGAATTAAACATCACAATAATGAAAAAACTCTTATATATTCACGGTTACAACGGTTCGCCTTGCGGACACAGTTGCCAATTGTTTCGCAGATACATGCCTAAGGACGAGTGGACGGTAATCGGTATGGACTACAATCAGGACGATTGTGCCGTGGCATTGCAACAAATACGCGAGACCATTGATAAGGAGAATATTGACCTTGTGGCGGGTTCGTCGTTAGGCGGATTCCTCACACTACTCACTACAGGCATAGAGCGTATAGTCATCAATCCTTGCTACTCACCTTCGACGGAGTTGCCAAAGTTAGGACCACAGAACGGTTTGCCCGCTCCATCACCAGAGATGGTGGCTACGTATGCAGCTTTTGAACCTCAGTTGAAGGCATTCAGCGACGAGGAGCGCAACCTCGTTACCGGTTACTTTGCCGAGGAAGACGAACTGCTTGGAGACAGGTATGAGGATGTGTTTGTAGAAGATGTCCGCGGATTCTACGGAATTCCCGGCGGACATCATGTTACAGAAGAAGCGGTAAAGATGATATGCCGGCCATTCACACCCGAATACCGATTGTTGAAGGCTGCCCACAAGGCGTCGTTCAAGAACGAACAGCAGATTAAGACATCGAAAATGTGCGGTTGCTTTGCGTGCAAGAGCATCTTCCCTGCATCAAAAGTGACCCTCGTTGAGGAAACTGACGGACAAAAGACGGCATGGTGCCCAGAGTGCAACACCGATGCAGTGTTGGGCGATGCCTCTGGTTACCCCATAACGGAGGAATTCCTGCAAAAGATGCATGACGAGTGGTTTGGTTAGTTGCCAAACAATACTACCTCTCTTTATGATCACGAAGACACGAAAAGCACGAATCGTTTTGTCAGATTCGTGCTTTTCGTGCTTTATGTGAGAAATTAAAACGCAGAATTTCTCGCATTTCTTTAATGATTTCTTTATCACTCAGCGTGCAGAAGGCTCCACCTTTACTTCACGCCCTCTACCTGGTATCCTGCTTTTTTAAGGAGAGAAAGTACGCCTTTCTCGCCACCCAAATGACCGGCACCGACAACAAAGAGCGTAGGAACTGACATGATGCCGGGCATTTGCTTTATCCAATTGCGGTTGCGATTGTAAAGCAGGGCATCCATCTCTTCGGGGGTAGAATCGCAACTGCTGTTCATCTTGCTATCGAGCAGTTCGTGCAAGACCTCAACATCCTGCTGACTGTATTTAAGAATCATCTGGTCGGCCAACTGGTCGTAGTACTCCTTGTTGTTTACAACGCACATCAACGACTCAATCTGTCTTTCCATGGGAACCTTAAAGATAATATTGATTTGTGAAGACATTGACTCTAAACCCATATCCTTCTTGCCGGCTTCGATTGCCACATTCTGAAGATATGAGTCGATAAGGTTCTGGGCATCAAACTGACCCTGAGTCTTCTTGAGATGACACAATACTTCCAACTGTGTTTGCAATGCCGCAGGCGTGAGTATGCCCATCTGCCCCAGTACCATCTCGTTTTCAAATCCAGCACCCAATAATCCTTTTACATACGCCGAAACAGCCTCGAACTGCTCTGCGCTGAGCACGTCTTTCAGCGTTTTTCCCTGAGGCAACTGCATTGCCTGTCTAAGCGTGGCAATACTGTCAGGAATCTGCATAACGCTCATCTTCAATTCACCGCATACCTGTTCAACTTCATCCAGGGCATCCCTGACACCAACAATCTGGTTGGCAAAAGATGCATCTGCCAAGTGGTAGGTACCGACGATGTATGAGGGTTTCTGTAAGTCTTTGCCTGAGATGCGGAACAACAATTGTGCAGAGCCAACCAATGCAACAAAAAAAGTTAACACAAAGGTGAACAATAATCTTTTCATAATATATGAGTATTAATAAATATTTCTAAATAGGAAAGTATTTACATTTCGTAAGTTCGTCAATATCAAGGTTTTTGTATAATGCGCATATACTCATCATACGTGATATGGCGCCCGCCCATGCTACGAAGATGCGGAGTTTCGAGTTGACAATCAATAATACAATCATCGCCAAACTGTTGCATAAATATAGCCAAATGGATGAGGGCAATCTTACTGCCACTGGGCACACGCGAGAACATACTCTCGCCGATGAAGTTGCGCCCAATGTTGACACCATAAAGTCCACCCACAAGGTTGTTATCCTTATCCCACACCTCAACACTTGTTGCCAGATGCTGGCGATGCAGTTCGGTATAAGCCTCAATGATATGCGGACCTAACCACGCACCAGCCTCATCGATACGAAATTCACCACAATGACGAATCACGTCGTCAAAGGCCTGTCCGATGGTAACCTCATACTCGCGCTTGTTGAGCAGGGTACGCATGCTATGCGAGATATGAATCTCCTTAGGGAAGATGACGAAGCGATCCATAGGACAGTACCAGCGTATCTGCGGAGTACCATCGGGATTGAAAAACTCGTCAGGCAAGAACATATTGTCCTCAGGCTTGAAGGAGTACCAAGGAAAGATGCCGTTGCTGTAAGCCAACAGCAAACGGTCAACACTCAGATCGCCACCCAGGGCAAAGAAACCATCCGATTCACCCTTACGTGGATCAGGAAACCATATATTTTCATCAAGTTGTACGACCATATTAACTTAGATAAGAGAGGTTAGATGGAAAGTTTGATATTATTGCCCTCAGCGAGAACCTCTACCTCTCCACCCCCCTTGAGGTTACCGAACAGAATCTCGCGAGTAAGAAGAGGCGTAAGCATGGCGTTGATGGTACGGTCAATCTCACGGGCTCCGTTCTTGCGCGTGAACCCATGGTCAAGAAGCACGTTGAGCGCCTCATCGCTGACATGCATGTGTACATGCTTGAGAAGCAAGCGCGAAGAGAGTTGACTAAGTTTCTTCTGCAGGATGCGAAGCGCCATCTCGCGAGAGAGGTCGTTGAACACAACCGTTGCCGAAAGACGTCCAATGAACTCCGGTTTGAAGGTCTTCTTCACGACAGTAAGCATGGCAGAACCCGTCGTTTCCTGAGATGCAAAACCGACCGTGGCCTGTGTGGCATGCTGGGCTCCGGCGTTTGATGTCATAATAAGGATGACATGACGGAAATCAGCATGCTGTCCCTTGTTATCGGTAAG
>JAZUKS010000125.1:0-50290 GCA_045643405.1 Bacteroidaceae bacterium
AAAATGGCAGATTTAATTAAAATTGCTGAGGAAGCATTTGCTACTGGCAAGCAGCACCCCTCATTCAAGGCTGGTGACACTGTAACCGTAGCTTACAAGATCGTCGAGGGTAACAAGGAGCGTATCCAGCTCTACCGTGGCGTATGTATCAAGATTTCTGGTCACGGTGAAAAGAAGCGCTTTACCGTTCGCAAGATGAGCGGCACCACAGGTGTAGAGCGTATCTTCCCCATCGAGAGCCCCAACATCGACAGCATCACTGTCAACAAGATTGGTAAGGTTCGTCGCGCTAAGTTGTACTACTTGCGTAACCTCACTGGTAAGAAGGCACGTATCGCTGAAAAGCGCGTGATTACCAAGGGTGAGTAATCAACCTACCTCTCTTACAAGAGAAAAAGAAGCGTCAGTTCCGAAAGGAATTGGCGCTTAATTATTTCAAGCCCTTCGACTGGGCATAAAACAACAAAGGCAACCTCTCGGGCTGCCTTTGTCATGTATGTGAAACTGACGATTGTCAGTATGTCATTACTTTACGTTGCCTACCTTGATGAGGTACTCTGCAATCTGCACAGCATTGAGGGCTGCACCCTTCTTAATCTGGTCGCTAACCAACCAGAAAGTAATACCATTGGGATTTGCCAAGTCCTTGCGAACACGACCTACGTAAACGTCGTCGCAGTTCTCATGGAAGAGAGGCATGGGATACACCTTGTTTGCGGGATCGTCCTCAAGCTGAAGACCATTGCCGTTCTTGATAGCCTCCTGGAACTGCTCTACGCTGACGGGCTGCTCGGTCTCTGCCCAAACGGCCTCGCTGTGGCAACGCAATGAAGGTACACGAACACACATAGCACTTACCTCGCAATCGGTGTGCATAATCTTCTTGGTCTCGTTGTACATCTTCATCTCCTCCTTGGTGTAACCATTCTCGGTGAACACGTCAATCTGAGGAATAACGTTAAATGCCAACTGGTAAGCGAACTTATCAACGGTGGGCTTCTCGCCTGCCAACACCTGACGATACTGCTCGTACAACTCTGCCATAGCAGCAGCACCTGCACCACTAGCAGCCTGATAACTGCTGACGTGAATACGCTTGATATGGCTGATATTCTCCAAAGCCTGCAAAGCAACCACCATCATGATGGTTGTACAGTTGGGGTTAGCGATAATATTACGGGGACGGTTCAATGCATCCTCGGCATTGCACTCAGGCACTACGAGAGGCACATCTGCATCCATACGGAAAGCGCTACTGTTGTCAATCATCACTGCACCATACTTAGTGATGGTCTCAGCATAATCCTTAGCAGTACCACCACCGGCACTGGTAAAGGCGATATCAACACCCTTGAAGTCATCGTTGTGCTGCAACAACTTAACCTCAATCTCCTTGCCACGGAAGGTGTACTT
The DNA here is from genome assembly GCA_045643405.1 of Bacteroidaceae bacterium. GTDB lineage: Bacteria > Bacteroidota > Bacteroidia > Bacteroidales > Bacteroidaceae > Physcousia. Next base: position 1,414 of record JAZUKS010000125.1, read on the forward strand.
CTTACCAGCACTACGCTCGCTTCCGAAAAGCAGAAGTTCATCAATGGGGAAATTTCTCTCGTCGAGCACACGCAGGAACTCCTGTCCTACGGCTCCGCTTGCACCAACAATTGCAACTTTCATAATCTTAAAAAAACTAATTACCTAATTTCGCTATAATTGCGACGCAAAGGTACGATAAATAATTGAAATTTGAGAGACGAGAATTGAGATTTTTTCATTTTGAGCCATAAAAATGTCAATATTACACCACATTTGGCACTTTGCAAACACGATTTGTCAATTATCAATTGTCAATTACCTATTTATTCAAAGAAAAATCGTATCTTTGTAGCAACAACCAAAGCCACGCTTATCACACATGAAATTGCTTAGCATCATACTCAATGCACAAAAAGCATTTGTTACAGACCCCACATGGATTTTCTTCCTCGTGTTGGTCATCATCCTGTGTGCACCGCTGTTGTTGAGAAAACTCCACATCCCTCATATCATCGGTCTCATCCTGGCAGGTATAATGGTGGGCGAGCATGGCTTCAACTTGCTTGAACGCGACAGTTCTTTTGAGCTCTTTGGGCAAGTAGGCATCTACTACATCATGTTCCTTGCCGGATTGGAACTGAACATCGGCAGCATCATACAATATGGGAAAAAAGGCATCCGCTTTGGCATGCTTACCTTCATCATTCCCTTTGCCATCGGCTACGCCTCATCGCATTGGTTACTGCACTACGACACGGCACCATCGCTTATCCTGGCGTGCCTATTTTCGTCACACACGCTAGTGAGTTACCCCATTGTCAGCCGATACGGTATGGGGCGGCATCCTGCCGTAGTTGTGTCGGTGATTGCCACAGCCTTTACGACTTTCCTCTCATTGTTAATACTGGCCTTTGTGGTAGGCAGTCAAAATCCTAATGCAGACTGGCTTTACTGGTTGCTTTTCGCAGGAAAGTGCATCGTATATGGCATAGTGGTCATTGTGGGTTTCCCTTGGGTTGCACGCAATTTCCTTCGCCACTACAACGACAATGTAATGCAGTTCGTCTTTGTCCTGTCGCTTGTCTTCCTCAGTGCCGCACTGGCCAAGATGGCCGGATTAGAAGGTCTGCTCGGCGCCTTCCTGTCAGGTTTGGTTATTAACCGACTCATACCTCACACATCACCCTTGATGAACCGTCTGGAGTTTGTGGGCAATGCACTCTTCATCCCCTACTTCCTGATTGGAGTGGGTATGATCATTGACATACGGGTATTGTTCAGCGACACCTACACATTAGGATTGGTGGGATTTGTGGTGGCAGTAGCCATGATAACCAAATGGTTGGCTGCCTGGCTGATGAATTACGGCAAGGATGGTTCAAAAGCAGCACGCACCTTGATGTTTGGATTGAGCAACGCACATGCTGCCGGTGCATTGGCCATTGTAATGATTGGCACCTCGGTAGGACTGATGGACGAAGTGATGCTGAATGCCACCGTAGCACTTATCCTCATCTCCTGTATCGTCAGCAGTTTGGCCACCAATACCGGCGCTCGCAAACTGGCGCTTACAGATACACAGACCGAACAGAACCGAGGTTCATATCACGGAAAGTGCCTCGTCACCTACGACCATCCGGAAACTGTCGACATACTGACACAGTTAGCCATCCTTATCCGCAACCCCTTCATCCCCGACAGCCTGATGGGCCTCTCGGTCGACTTTGACGAGGAGAGCGTCCGTGAGCAGTCTATCTTCGCCATGGAGGAGGGCAAGCAGAACAATGCACTTACCCGCAGCAAGAAGAACCTGACAGAGGCCAAGCACATTGCCGCCGCTGCCGATGTGCAGATGTCAACATTAAGCCGAGTGAGCACGAACATCGCATCAGGCATCCTGCACACCATGAAGGAGCAAGATGTAGGAGAGGTCATCCTGGGTATGCATCTCATAGACGGAACGGCGCCAGCAGGTTCGCTGGGTACCGTCGTCGACGGTGTATTGAGAGGTTCGCACCGTGAAGTAATGGTAGTCCACGCCAACGTGCCTCCCGGCACCCTGCGCCGCGTAGTCATCGCCATCCCCGAAAAGGCAGAATACGAGGTTGGTTTCTACAAATGGGTAGAGCACATCTGCCGTATCGGCGAGCAACTGGACTGCCACCTTGTATTCCATGGCTGGGACAAGACGCTTGCCTATATCAGTGAATATATGGTAACGAAACACCCACAGGTGCGCTCGGAATGTCACATCACCAAGCAATGGGAAGACTTCCTACAGATGGGCGAGACGTTAGGCAAGACCGACATGTTCGTCGTGGTAGCATCACGTCCTGGTTTCATTTCGCATACCGACGGAATGGATGAGTTCCCCAAGCATCTTAAATTGTTCAACGGAACGAGCGTTATGATGCTCTTCCCCGACCAGTATGGTGAACCATCCGAGAACATGACTATCTTTGCACCCAACGGAATAGCCGTAACGACAAAAAACATTTCGTTCCGTCAGAGAAGCAACAAGAAGCACAACAAAAAGAAAAGAAAATAAGCATAACCAGATTTTATGATAAAACTACGCAATATCACCAAGAGTTTTGGCAATTTGGAGGTCCTTCGTGGCATCGATTTGGACATCGAGAAGGGAGAGGTTGTCAGCATTGTAGGACCCAGCGGAGCAGGCAAGACAACACTGTTGCAGATTATGGGCACACTCGACACGGCAGATAGTGGTACCATTGAGATTGATGGCATCGACGTCAGCAAACTCAACCAGAAGGAACTGAGCAAGTTCCGTAACCAGAAGATAGGCTTTGTATTTCAGTTTCATCAGCTGTTGCCCGAGTTCAATGCCCTGGAGAATATCATGATTCCTGCCTTCATTGCAGGCGTCAGCAAGAGCGAAGCACGCAAGCGTGCAGAAGAGCTCCTTGAGTTCATGGGACTGACCGACCGTGCTACGCACAAACCCAACGAACTCTCGGGTGGTGAGAAACAGCGTGTAGCCGTGGCTCGCGCATTGATGAACCGTCCCGTAGTCATCATGGCCGATGAACCCAGTGGCAGTCTGGACTCAAAAAACAAGGAAGAACTGCACCGCCTCTTCTTCGATCTTCGCGACAAGATGGACCAAACCTTTGTCATCGTCACACATGACGAGAAGCTGGCTGAACTGTCTGACCGCACCATCCATATGAAAGATGGCAACATCCTACGTGAAGAAGCAGAGCCAAACAACTGAAACTCCATACTCGTTTAAGAAGAAACAATGATAGAATTAGGAAAGAAGAACATACTGAAAATTGTCAAGAGGGTTGACTTTGGCATGTATCTTGACGGAGGACAAGAGATAGGCGAGATCCTGCTACCCACACGCTACGTTCCCGAAGGCGCGAGGATAGGAGACGAACTCGAGGTATTCCTCTATTTGGACCAGGACGAGAAGATCATCGCCACCACCGAGACGCCATTGGCACAAGTAGGAGACTTTGCCTACCTGGAAGTGGCATGGGTAAACAACTTCGGCGCCTTCCTGCACTGGGGACCGATGAAGGACCTCTTCGTGCCCTTCCGCGAGCAGAAGATGAAGATGGTGAAAGGCAACAGTTACATCGTGCATGTACACCTTGACGAGGACAGCTACCGCATTATGGCCAGCGCAAAGGTTGACCGATACATAGACACCTCTTTCCCTCCCTACAAGGCGGGAGACGAGGTGGACGTACTCGTTTGGCAGAAGACCGAATTAGGACTAAAGGTCATCATAAACAACCGTTATGGTGGTTTGCTCTACGACGACCAGGTTTTCCGCAATCTGCGTACCGGTGACCGCACCAAGGCATACGTGTCGCAAATACGTCGCGACGGCAAGATTGACCTTATGCTTTCGCGCCCCGGCCATGGCGCCGTGACGGACTTCAGCGAAACGCTGTTGCAATACCTCAAGGACAATGGCGGACACACCGTATTAGGCGACAAGTCACCAGCAGAAGACATCTATGAGGTATTCGGAGTCAGCAAGAAAGTATTCAAGAAGGCAGTTGGCGACCTGTACAAGAAGCGTCTGATTGCCATTGAAACTGACGGCATAAGAATACTATAAACAAGGGATTCCCCTCCCAGCATTATGGAGAGGGGAATCCTATATTGCAAACCCATAACTGACAATTCAACCATGAAAATACATAAAAGAGTCATCCTTCCCATCATAGCGGGCATTGCAGTTGCAAACGCAATGCAGGCTTCAAAGTACAACCCTTCGCAAGGTAGCCACGAGGCACCATCCAGCAAGAAGACGACGGCAGAGGCATCGGGATACCCCGTTACCCCAGTTCCCTTCACACAAGTGCACATTGCCGGCAACACATTCTGGGGGCAACGACTGCAGGCCAGCCAAGATGTCACCATACCCTTGGCTTTCTCAAAGAGTGAAGAGACCGGACGTTACACCAACTTCTCTAATGCGGCAGAGCACATCAAGGACCCCAGCAAGACATTTGAAATCAAGAAAGGTACCTTCTCATTCGACGACACCGATCCATACAAGACCATCGAAGGTGCGAGTTACCTGTTGCAGACTTACCCCAATGCCAAGTATAAAGGTGGCCGCCTTGACAAGTATGTCGATAGCGTGGTAGCAGTCATCGCTTCCGGACAGGAACCCGACGGTTACCTCTACACCTCGCGTACGCAGAACCCACAGCAACCGCACGAATGGGCCGGCAACAAGCGTTGGGAACGTGTGGAGGACCTCTCGCACGAGTTTTACAACCTCGGTCACATGTGCGAGGCAGCCGTGGCACACTATTATGCTACCGGGAAGCGCAACTTCCTTGACGTTGCCATCAAATATGCCGATTGCGTCTGCCGCGAAGTAGGCAGCAAACCCGGGCAGGCAAGCGTAGTACCCGGACATCAGATTGCCGAGATGGGACTTGCCAAGCTCTACATCGCCACCGGAGAAAGAAAATACCTTGAACAGGCCAAGTTCTTCCTGGACAAGCGAGGCAAGAGAGATGCCAACTGGAAACAGACACGCAACGGACTCTACGATGCCGATGGATACTACCATTCCATGGGAGAATACTCACAGAGCCATAAACCCGTAGTGGAGCAGGACGAGGCAGTAGGACACGCCGTGCGCGCCGGATACATGTATGCCGGTATGGCCGATATTGCGGCGCTGACAGGCGACAAGGCATACATAACCGCCATCGACCGCATCTGGGAGAATATCGTCAGCAAAAAATACTATATCACGGGAGGTGTAGGTTCTACTGCCAGCGGAGAAGCATTCGGAGCCAACTACGAACTGCCCAACATGAGTGCATACTGCGAAACCTGTGCTGCCATTGCACAAGTGTATCTGAATTACCGTCTGTTCCTGCTGCATGGCGAATCAAAATACTACGATGCGCTTGAACGCTCACTATATAACGGCGTCATCAGTGGCGTTTCGCTGGACGGAGGACGCTTCTTCTACCCCAACCCACTCGAGTCTATGGGACAACACCAACGTCAGGCTTGGTTCGGTTGTGCCTGTTGCCCCAGCAATATTGCACGTTTCATTCCAAGCGTACCAGGATACTTCTATCAAGTCAAGGACAATGACGTGTACGTAAACCTTTACTGCTCCAACACCGCAGACCTAACCGTAGGTGGCAAGAAGGTCGTCCTCACACAGCAAACAGAGTACCCTTGGAAAGGAGACATCACCCTTACGGTAGACAAGAGCAGCGCAAACGATTTTAACCTGCGATTCCGTATCCCCGGATGGGTGCGCGGACAGGTCGTACCTAGCGACTTATACGCTTATGCAGACAACAAGCAACTGAATTACAATGTATTGGTAAATGGCAAGCCCGTTGAGGCGGAACTGAAGGATGGATACTTTGGTATAGACCGTAAATGGAAGAAAGGCGACAAGGTAACCTTGCATCTGGATATGCAACCCCGCATCGTAAAGGCAGTTGAAGCTGTCGAAGCAGACCACGGACGCGTAGCCGTGGAACGCGGACCCATTGTGTACTGTGCAGAGTTCCCTGACAACAATTTCGACTTGGGAGCGTTGCTCTTGAACCAGAAACCTGTATTCAAGACCACAGAAAGCGGTATGACAATCCATGCTGATGACGGACAGCACAGCTATAAGTTCACTGGATTGACAACAAACGGACAGACGCTGAGCTATGACGAGAACGGACGCCTTACCGCTCATGATGTTTCCGTGAATCTCATTCCCTATTACGCATGGAATCATCGTGGCAGCGGAAGAATGCTGGTTTGGTTACCCAACGAACTGCGTGCAGCAACGCCTACCAAACCTGCCACACTGGCATCAAAAAGCCGTTTAAGTGCAAGCACACGTACCGCATCCATGAATGCCATCTATGACGGAATGCTGCCCAAGAGTTCTAATGACAAAAGTGTACCCTACTATCATTGGTGGCCCAAGCAAGGAGGCACAGAATGGTTGCAATATGACATGCCCGCCGAGACTGCAATCAGTTCGTGCAGCGTGTATTGGTATGACGATGGTCCTTGGGGCGGTTGCAGGGTTCCCAAAGCATGGCGCATCTTCTACATGAACGGTAGTGGCCAGTGGATGCCCGTCAAGGCAAACGACAGCTACACCATCAAGAAAGACAATATGAATACGGTTCATTTCCAAACCATTACGACAAAGTCTATCAAGATGGAAGTAGATTTGCCTGATGATAATTCCGCTGGATTATACGAATGGGAGGTTAACCCCTAAGAGAGAATCTCACACGAAGGTTTTACTTTTTGCACTAAACCTAAGAGAAAACCTCGCACGAAAGTTTGGCGCTAAACCTAAAAAGAAAATATCACACGAAGGCACGAAGAGCACGAAGGTTTTTGATTTTTCTCGTCAAGTGAGATAAATCCCTTCGTGCTCTTCGTGCCTTCGTGTGAAACAGGAAAAACTATTTCCAACCGGGAACGCCACTACCGGCACGGTAAAGGGCAACCAAGTTCAGTCGGAACTTCAAGGTGCTATATGCTGGAATAGAACCGCTGGCACTGGACCCGTATGCCATCTCCTGGGGGATGTACACATACCAGTCATCTCCAGGCACCATATTCTGCAAGGCAGTAGCAAAACCCTCAACGGTAGAGCCTACTGGCATAAGACTAGGTGCTGCCGTAGCGGTATTCAACTCGCCATAATATGACTGGTCAAAGACCAGCATATCCTCATACAAAGCACCATTGACATCTTCATACTGGGCAGGCATCAAATAACCACGATAGTTCACGCGGACAGAATCCGTAATGTAGGGCATTTGAACATCCCCCACCCTTGAACCACTCTTTATGATGTGAACGCAGATTGAGTCGGTCGATTTCTTGGTGTCGTAGTTAGCATCCTTGTAAAGACTCTTGTAGCGTCTCCATTCGCAGTGCTCTTCCCAAGCGTCACCATACTTTGCCTTAGCCTCGGCAATGGCAGTACGGGCAGAATCAGAAACCTGCTCATACCACGCCGCGTTACGCGACTGCCAATTGGCGTAGGGATCCCATGAACCATCCGACTCAGAGCAGGAAGCCATGAACAAGGCAAGTACACCTACTCCCACACCCATCTTGAAAGAACGTGGAACAGACAGTCTTGACACCGAAGTGACCTTATTTATGATAGAATCAATAAAACTCATATAATAGAAATTCAGCAACCTCCCCACATCATCCCCCTGCCTTAGGTAACCCTATACTCATGGCAAGGGGTGTGGGGCGGATGTTAGAGCAGGTTCTTCAACAAACTGGTGATGCTGACCTTATCCTCGATAATACCACGCAACTCACTGATAGCAACACGACGCTGCTCCATGGTGTCACGATCACGCAAGGTAACGGTATTGTCTTCCAAAGTCTGCTGGTCAACGGTTACACAGTAAGGACAGCCGATGGCATCCATACGACGATAACGCTTACCAATCTGATCCTTCTCCTCATACTTGCAGTTGAAGTGGAAACGGAGGTCGTTGATGATTTCCTGTGCCTTCTCGGGCATACCGTCCTTCTTGGTAAGGGGGAATACAGCCAGCTTAACAGGAGCCAACGCTGCGGGCAAGTGCAGTACGGTACGTGTCTGACCATCGGGCAACTGCTGCTCTTCGTAGCTGTGGCACATGATAGAGAGGAACATACGGTCAACACCGATTGAGGTCTCGATGACGTAGGGAGTATAACTCTCGTTACGCTCGGGATCGAAGTACTCAATCTTCTTACCGCTATACTTAGCGTGCTGTCCCAAGTCGAAGTTGGTACGGCTGTGGATACCCTCAACCTCCTTGAAGCCAAAGGGCATGTGGAACTCAATATCAGTTGCAGCGTTAGCATAGTGAGCCAACTTGTCGTGATCGTGGAAACGGTAGTTCTCAGCGCCGAAACCAAGGTTCTGATGCCACTTCATACGAGTCTCCTTCCACTTAGCAAACCAGTCGAGCTCTGTACCGGGCTGGATGAAGAACTGCATCTCCATCTGCTCAAACTCACGCATACGGAAGATGAACTGACGGGCAACAATCTCGTTACGGAAAGCCTTACCAATCTGGGCAATACCGAAGGGAAGCTTCATACGGCCAGTCTTCTGTACGTTGAGATAGTTTACGAAGATACCCTGAGCAGTTTCGGGACGCAGGTAAATCTTGCTGGCACCCTCTGCAGCAGCACCCATCTCGGTCGAGAACATCAGGTTGAACTGACGCACGTCAGTCCAGTTGCGTGTACCGCTGATGGGGCAAGCAATCTCCTCATCAAGGATAATCTGCTTCATGCCGTCAAGGTCGATACCGCCCTCTGCGTTCATCACCTCCTGGAAACGCTTGTGCAGTGCGTCATACTTCTCCTGGTTCTCAAGAACACGGGCATTGGTAGCACGGAACTGAGCCTCGTCGAATGAGTCGCCGAACTTCTTCTTTGCCTTCTCAATCTCCTTCTGGATCTTGTCCTCGTACTTAGCCATCTGCTCCTCAATGAGCACGTCAGCACGATAACGCTTCTTTGAGTCACGGTTATCGATGAGAGGATCATTGAAAGCATCAACGTGACCGCTGGCCTTCCATGTGGTGGGGTGCATAAAGATAGCAGCATCGATACCCACGATATTCTCGTGCAAGAGCACCATGCTCTGCCACCAATACTGCTTGATGTTATTCTTCAACTCAACACCGTTCTGACCGTAGTCATATACGGCACCAAGTCCATCATAAATATCACTTGAGGGAAATACAAAACCGTACTCTTTACAGTGCGATACAATCTTCTTAAAAACGTCTTCTTGCTGTGCCATTTTTCTTTGTGAAGCCTCACCTATCACTGCCAAGAGGTTATTCCTGTCAGGCAGAATAAGAGAGATTTATTAATTGTTATTACTAATTTCAAGGTGCAAAGTTACGAATAAGCGAGCGAAATGGCAAATTTAACTTGTTAAAATTTGTATTTCAGAGCGAAAGTAACTAAGAGCAGAGCATTTTAAGCCACACGAAGACACGAAGACACGAAGGTTGTTACCTATAGTGCTATACAAAAAGAGGAAAACACACACGAAGACACGCGCCAGGCATCCCCGTAGGGGTGACACTTCGTTCGCAGGGCAGAAGAAAAGCACGAAGGGATTATTCTCACTAAACGGGGAAATAAAAACCTTCGTGCTCTTCGTGCCTTCGTGTGAAACGGCAACAAGCCAAACACTTAATCCTCCAGCCTTCTCAATGGTTCAACAGGAATCTTTTCAGTCTTCTTCTTGTACGTCTTGCCCTCGGGGTCTTCAAATTCATTGAAAGGTTCGGTAATCATCTTATGCGACAGGTAGTTGATGCTAACCTTGGTACCTTCACCGGTCATACGCGAAAACGAATAATAATCGCTACCTATTTCATAGAAATCACCATCCTGATAACGATAGGTAGTAGACATGGAACCCGTTTGAGAACTGCCCATAGAATGCCATTCGGTATGCTCCAATATCAGCGCCCCCTTGGCATTGATGCTCATCGAAACCTCAACAGAAACCATGTCATCATCATCGGGGAGTGCATCGTTGCTCTTTCTGACCAAAGTGTAAGTACCATTCTTGTCACCGAAATAGATGGCCAGTTTGCGCACACCCTGGTGCAGGGTATCACCATCCTCCACAACCTCTTGCTCATAGCGAGTCGTAATGACCAAATCGAGGATGCCATCCTTATTGAGGTCACCCATGACGCTGTCACGCTCCCAACCATCAGGAACGAGCTGATCGAGCGTCTTTCCACTCTTCTTGAAATCTTGTGCCTGACAGAGGCAAACACAAAGCATCGCAAATACTGCAAAATAAAATCTTTTCATAAACGTATACCTTTCAGGATGTTTTAAGTAATTTATTTCAAAAGCAAGATTGCTTATCATTTGCAAAATTACGCTTTTTCCACGAAACATGCAAATATTATAAGGAAATGTTTTGCATGCAAGAGCAAGCAACACCCTGACGCAGTAAAAAAACATGTCACAGCAAAGAGCACGGCATCTTACAGAGACAAGCCTGACGGCGTAACGCTGATACAACAATGTGCGTCCGTGCTGGCTACGAGGTATGTCCGTGTTGGCTACGGAGTGATTCCCACTTCATTCCCACTTGACTCCCACTTCATTCCCACTTAAAGTCGGAGTGAAGTAGGAATTAGAACGGAATGATATGGGTATGAAAACGAAGGAAAAACGGAGGGAGAGCGAAGAAAATACGAAGGAAGAGAAGAGGGAAAGCGAAGGGAAAGAAGAGAACAACATAACGAACACGTCCGGAAAAGCAGAAAAGAATATTGACAAAAAAAAAGAGCATTCCTCGTTTGAGGAATGCTCCATAGTTATTGATTCTTTCCCGAATCGGGAAGAATGTGCTTTACTTTACGACAACCTTCTTGCCGTTTACGATGTAGATGCCCTTGACAGCCTTGCTAACCATCTGACCATTGAGGTTATAGATAGCATTCTTGCCATTAGCCATTACAACATCGGTGATAGCATTGGGCTCGATAGGTTCGCCAGCACCCAAATAGAGGAGCTTGAAGTTGTCAGCGGTGAACCAGTTGTAACCAGTATTAACGGTCTTAACACCAATTTCAATGGTACGGTTTTCCTCAGAGATGGTGAACATAACCTCGTTGGTCTTAACTACAGTACCCTCCTCAGTGTTGGTAGAAGAAATCTCAGTCTGGTAGATGTTCTCACCATTAGCAGCATACAAGAATACACCACCATTGATAGAAGCATCGCCCTGGTTCTGAGCGTTGATATCAGCCTTCAGGATGTAGTTACCAGCGGGGAGCTCAGCCAAGAAGTTGTAACCCAACTTACCGATAGTCTGGCTGATAGAACCATTGTCAAGAGCTGCACTGCCTGACTTCCAAGCCTCAACGAACTTGCTGCAGAATGCCTCCTCGTAGGTAACGTCACCATACTCAGCATTGCTCTGATAACCGTGGTTACCGCTGGTGAAGGTATCAGTCCAACCATTAGCATTGCCAGTAGAGAAGTCTGCATTGACAATAACGGGAGTCATGTCAACGGGAGCCTCTTCGGTAGCCTTTGTCCAGTCACCCTTGATGCCCAAACGAGCGATGTACTCTGTTACAGTACCAGCGATAGAAGCCTTCTCCTCTGCAGTCAGGCTCTGATCCTCATACTTAGTATACATATCATTCTGCCACTCAGCAATGTCGTCGACGATCTTCTGATAGTTGGCATCAGCCTCATACTCCTCATAGTCGTAAGCATCGTTAACTGCATCATACAACTGCTGGAGCTGCTCTGCAATCTCCTTGGCAGTAGCCGAGCTGGTCTTGATGTCCTTAATGCACTGGTTGATGTCCTTCATCAACTGATATCTTTCTTCTGCAGAAAGCTTGTTAGCAGCAGCTGCATCAGCAACCAAATCAACGCCCTTAGAAACAACATCAGCATCAGCATCCTCAGCCACGTCGCTATCGAGCAAACTACTGAGCGAAGCGCTCAAGTCCTTGATAATGCTTGATACAGCCTCGTCGTTCTTATCCATGAAGGTAAGCTTGAAGTTGGTCCACAAGCACCAGTGACGGTTCTCAGTGGTCTTAGTCTCCTTCTTGATACCAATACGCATCTTACCACCTTCTACAAGGCCATACACAGTCTGCTTGTACATATCCTTAGAGAATGCGCAGCTTGCAGCATCCATGTTGTTTGGCACATAACCGATGCCTTCGGTCTTAGCCCAGGTACCATACCAACCATCGAGCAATGTGGTACCGCCCTCTTGCATAACCTCCTCAACAGCGTTTGAAGCAATGTGCTGTACGGGGCTTTCGAAGTCGTTCATGTAAATAACGGCAGGAATGATCTCTGAACCGTCAAACTGACCATTGTCAGCCCAACGATAGAAGCAGTTTGCAGAAATCTGGTAGATACCATCGGGAACATCGTTAACGTCCTGGTAAACATCGAAGAGGAAGCCTGCATTACTATCCCAACCGCCATAAGCCTCAGCACAGTAGAACTCGCTGTTACCACCACGCTTAGCCAAACCAGTTACGTTGTCGTTAGCATTCCATGACCAACCGGTACCGTTAGCATCCTCGAACTTGGGATTAACCAACATAGCGGTACAATCTGAACCCTCAATCAATGAGTGAGCAACAGCATACGAGTACTTCTCATCGATAGTGCTGATGTAAGAAGCAATCTCCTCGGTGTTCAGGCTGCGGTCCAACTCACCTGCGATAGCAGTAGGATTAGGTGTGGGATAGCCATCAATGGTGTTACCGCCCATATAGTCAACGAACTCGTCCCAATCAGAACCGTTCAAAGACTGGGTGCTGGCATTGTTCTGCCACTCCTCAATCTTGGCAAGCAGGTTCTCGTATGCCTTGTGGTTAGCCTCCACCTCGTCCTTAGTAGTTGTAACAGACTTAATAGCCTCGCGTACATCTGCCAAGTTAGCAGCTGCATCGTATGCAGCAACTGCATTGTTGTAAGCCTCTACCAATGAAGGCATTGCGTATGCCTCTTCTTCAATCTTCTCGTAAGCATAACCTTCCTTATAGAAGTCAACAGCATGCTTGTTGGCATCCTCGCTTCCATAATACATCAACTTGGTATCCTTGAATGCCAACCAGTTGAAGGTAGCGTCCTTGATGACGAAACCAACCTCAATATCACCAGTCTCCTCAAGTACAGTTACCAAGCGGAAACCGCCATCCTTCCAGAGTACGCACTTACCGTTTTTCTTGTACATCTCAACCTGTGAGCTGATGTCAACCATGTCATCGCCGAAGTACATAGTACATCCGGTCAGCGCCTCTTGGTCACCCTTCTCGTTGTACAGACGAACGTTAGCGTCGAATACATAAAGACCGGGAGCAGCATCCTTGATGACCTTGAAGATCTTCTGGTCAGAGAGCAAGCTGCCATTAGCAACCCAATCCTCGCAGAAAGGAGTAGTCATGTTGGTACCATCTGCACCGTCGTTAGCCTCGGTTGACCAAGTATTGGTGTGCCATGTACCTACCTGACCTTCGCCAGTGAACTCACGAGACCAGGGACCTACATCACTACCGTCACCAATCTGGTCGGTAAGGTCAGCAGGATTCTCGAAGGTAGCCAAGCCTGACTTGTAGTTGTTTACGATAATGGTAATCTGGCGGGTTGCCTCCTGCAACTCCTCAACGGTTGCAGCAGTATTGCCATATACAGCCTCGGGCTTGCTGAAATCAAGACTGGGATACTCCTCCTTGGCAGCATCCAACGCCGACTTCAAATCTGCGGCAGCATTGTAAACCTTAACCTTCTCCTGGTACTCAGCAACAGCCTCTTCTGAACGGACTGCCTCATAAGCCTCGGCAGTAACCAATGCCCAAGTGCTGTAAAGCTGGGCACCGCTCACCTCAGAAGGAACATAGAGGTTGAGCTTCTGCATAGAACTGGGATCTGTTGAAAGACAACCCAACACAGCATTCTCCAATACAGCAGAACAGCTGATAGTGAAGTTGTTACCAGTAGTAGGAGTGATAGTCAACTCATTGTAGTTGGTGCGCTTGCCGTCAACCCAGATACCATCCCAACCGTCGGGAGAGGTATAGTCGGTATTGCCATCGGCCTTGACCCACATGATGCCATAGCCTTCGGTCTCAACGTCCTTGACAAGCTTAATCATCATGGGTTCTGCTGTAACGGTTTTGTTGTGCTCACCACAGAAGTAGTCCTGAGGAGCAACTACCAAACTGGCACGTGTGTTCCAGTTGTTGGCATGACCATAGAAGGCCTGGCCATCCACATTGTACAGGTAATAAGCCGTCGCGGTTTCCACGTTCTCAGTATCTGTGAGATCCAGAGTCGTGGTCTCAGGTACTGGAAGAGTAGGCCTTACCCATTGAGCGTTAGCGCTCATTGACAGTGTTGCCACTGCCGAGAGAAGTAAAATCTTCTTCATCGTAGTTTTGGTTTAAAATTAATAAAAAGTCAGTTATTTTTTCTCTGATTCAGTCAGTTGATAAGGTAGGAAACTAACATTTCGTCGTTTTTCTCTATTAAGATTTACGCTCATGGTTTTTAGATTACGTCCTTTTTACAATAAGTCACCTTGTTTTTTCTTTTCAAGATGCCTATATTATAAATAAAGGTCTATTTTGAACCGGTTAGAGTCTTTCTCACAATGCAAAGATAACGAAAAGCATTTATCTGAAGAAGATTTTTACACATTTTTTTTCATTTTCTTCAAAAAAAACGTTTTCAAGGCCAAAAACAGGCATTTTTTTCGTAAATTTGCGCGATAATATCATCAAAAACAAAGATGGCCGATAACATACAAAATCCCGAAGGAATCACTCACCACTTGAACCAGATGTATCAAAGCTGGTTCCTTGACTATGCGTCATACGTAATCCTGGAACGTGCCGTGCCTCACATCGGCGACGGTTTCAAACCTGTGCAACGACGCATCCTGCACTCGATGAAGCGTATGGATGACGGACGCTACAACAAGGTTGCCAATATCGTGGGACACACCATGCAGTTTCACCCTCACGGCGATGCCAGCATCAAGGATGCCCTGGTACAGTTGGGACAAAAGGAGTTGCTTGTTGACTGCCAGGGCAACTGGGGCAACATCATCACGGGCGATGATGCTGCTGCCGCTCGTTATATAGAGGCACGCCTCTCCAAGTTTGCCCTCGACGTGGTGTTCAACCCCAAAACCACCGACTGGAAACTCAGTTATGACGGACGTAACCAGGAACCGGTAACACTTCCCGTCAAGTTCCCGCTTCTCCTGGCACAAGGTGCCGAGGGTATTGCCGTGGGTTTGAGTTGTAAGATTCTCCCGCACAACATCAACGAACTGTGCGACGCAGCTATCAGTTACCTGCACAACGAACCGTTTGTCCTCTACCCCGATTTCCCCACCGGAGGCAGCATCGACGTGTCACGCTACAACGATGGACAGCGTGGCGGCGTAGTTCGCGTCCGTGCCAAGATAGAGAAGCGTGACAACAAGACGCTTGCCATCACAGAGATTCCCTTTGGCAAGACTACGGGAACGGCATCAAAGCCTTCCGGGTTTATTGATTCTATCATCAAGGCCAACGAGAAAGGAAAAATCAAGATACGCAATGTTGAGGACCTCACCGCTGCCAAGGCAGAGATTCTCATCCACCTCACTCCGGGCGCATCGAGCGACAAGACCATTGACGCACTCTACGCTTGTACCGACTGCGAAGTGAGCATCTCACCCAACTGCTGCGTCATCGACGAGCGCAAACCGCAGTTCCTGGGTGTGAGCGATGTGCTGCGACGTTCTGTAGACAACACGCTGGAGCTGTTACGCAAGGAACGAAACATCCGACGCGGCGAGTTGCTGGAGCAGTTGCACTTTGCCAGCCTTGAACAGATTTTCATCGAAGAGCGCATCTACAAGGACAAGAAATTCGAGAATGCCGAGAACATGGACGCCGCTTGCGCTCATATCGACGAACGACTGACACCATGGTATCCGAAATTCGTGCGCGAAGTTACCAAAGACGATATCCTGCGCCTTATGGAAATCAAGATGGCCCGCATCCTGAAGTTCAACAAGGAGAAGGCAGAAGAGAACATTGCGCGCATCAAGGACGAGATTGACAAGATTGACAAGGAACTGAGCAACATGGTCGAGGTCACCTGCGACTGGTTCCGCTTCATCAAGGAGAAATACGGCAAGGACCACCCACGCCTGACTGAAATAAAGAACTTCGACACCATCGTAGCAGCGAAGGTTGTCGAGGCCAACCAGAAACTATACATCAACCGCGAGGAAGGCTTCATCGGCACCGGTCTGAAGAAGGACGAATATGTATGCAATTGCAGCGACATCGACGACGTCATCATCTTCTACAAGGACGGAACCTACAAGGTGGTGCGTATTGCCGAGAAACTCTTCATCGGCGAGACGGAGCGCTCCAAGGCGGAAAAGAAGAAAGCAGAGGTCATTCACCTGGCCATTTTCAAGAAGAGCGACACACGTACCATCTACAATGTCGTGTACAAGGACGGCAAGGGAGGTGCATCATACGTGAAGCGCTTCAATGTGACGAGCGTTACACGAGACCGCGAGTACGACCTCACGC
The DNA here is from genome assembly GCA_045643405.1 of Bacteroidaceae bacterium. GTDB lineage: Bacteria > Bacteroidota > Bacteroidia > Bacteroidales > Bacteroidaceae > Physcousia. Next base: position 18,027 of record JAZUKS010000125.1, read on the forward strand.
AAGGCAAGCCCAGCAGCCGTGTCACCTACTTTACGGCCAACCCCAACGGCGAGGCAGAGGTCATCAAGGTCACCCTCAAGCCCAACCCCAAGCTCAAGCGCGTGTTCTTTGACAAGGACCTCAGCGAGATTGCCATCAAGGGTCGCGCCTCTATGGGTAACATTCTCAGCAAGAACGACGTCCTGCGCATCCAGCTCAAGAGCCATGGCAACAGTACCCTGGGCGGAAGAAAGGTATGGTTCGACCCCGACGTGAAACGACTCAACTACGACGAGCACGGCACCTACCTGGGCGAATTCGTCGACGATGACAAGATACTCGTCATTCTTTCAAACGGAGAGTACTATATCACCTCGTTCGACCTCAACAATCATTACGAGGACAACATCATGCTCATCGAGAAGTACCAAAGCGACAAGGTATGGACGCTTTGCCTCTTTGATGCCGAGCAGCAGAATTTCCCCTACATCAAGCGTTTCCTGTTGGACGCATCAGCACGCCAGCACCAAAACTTCATGGGAGAGAACCCCGCAAGTCGCATGTTGCTGCTTACCGACACCATGTATCCCCACATCAAGGTCACCATGGGTGGTGCCGACAGTTTCCGAGAGCCTCTCGACATCGAGGCCGACGAATTTATCGGTGTAAAGAGCTACAAGGCAAAAGGCAAACGCATCACTACCTTTGAGGTGGCAAGCATAGAAGAGCTGGAACCCACCAAACGACCGGAACCAGAACCTGCTCCAGACGAGGGAGGGGAACCTGGCAAGGAGGATGCCGACGACACAACCGGCGAAGACAAGAGCCAGACTGACGTGGCAGATGAGATCAACGGACAGTTGCACCTGTTCTAAAACGGAAAACTCATTTTGATGGGACGAGGAGCATGAAAAGGTACTTATTGATCATCGCAATGCTGGTTTGTTGCATACGAATATACGCAACAAGCGACGTAATCTCTATTCCTGTAATACCTCCTCGCGTCCTCGTCGGCTTGGGTTATACCAACCAGTACGACACCTACCTCTCGCCCTTGGAGTACCATGGTCCAAGTCTGAACGTGATGTACAACCACGAGCGATTTCTCAAAAGCCGGGAGCATGTGAGTTACCAGTCATTGCTTGACGTCCAGCTCAACACCAGCAGTCAGAAAAGCAACAGTCTCAGGATGTATGGCGGAAACATACGCTATGATGCTGGATGGCATTACAATTGGGAAGAAATCGCGCCTAACACATCCATCAAGGCCGGCGGTCTGATAGGAGGAAACCTGGGTGGCAACTACATAAACCGTTCGGGGAACAACCCCGCCAACGCTTATGCTTCCGTACGCTTATCCGCATCCTTGGGTGCCTCGCACCAATGGTATTTACGAGGCATAAACAAGGACTTCATCATCCATTACCAAGCAGACATTCCCATCATTGGTGCGTCTTTTTCGCCCGATTACGAGCAGTCCTATTATGAGCTATACAAGTACGGATATTGCCGAAACATCTGTCTTACGACGCCAATCAATGCATTCTCCGTCAGGCAAGTCCTGAGTGTTGGCATGTACTTTCCACACGGAAAACTGACCATAGGATACAAGATGGACATGCAACAAGCCAAGTTGAACAACTTACACCAACACCATTACAATCACTCATTCCTAATTGGGTGGGAGAAGTTGTTCTAATGCAGAAATTATTTAACAGACATGCGTTATACCATCAAGTACATTTTCCTCGCCATCATCTGTCCTACCATCCTATCGTGTGTACGCGGAGATGATTATTCAGACACGCCTGAAGATAATTTTCAGGCGTTATGGAAATGTATGGACGAGCATTACTGCTTCCTTGATTACAAGAAAGAAGAGCTTGGAGTTGATTGGAATAACATTTACACAAAATACCACACTCGCATCCACAACAACATGACAAGCATGCAGCTGTTTGAGGTGCTGTGCGACATGATTGGCGAACTGAAGGACGGACACGTCAACCTGTACTGCAGTGCTGACGTGGGACGCAACTGGTCGTGGCACGAGGACTACCCCGAGAACCTCGACACGGAACTGCGCAACCAATACCTCGGGACAGATTACAGAATTGCCAGCGGACTGCAATACCGCATACTCGACGACAACATAGGATACATCGTTTACGAGAGTTTCTCCTCCCCCATCGGCGAGGGCAACATCAGCGACGCACTATACTACCTGAGGTCATGCAACGGTCTCATACTCGACGTGCGAGGCAATACCGGCGGATCATTAGAGTATGCCGAACGCCTATCCAGCCACTTCACCAACGAGCGTCGCCTGGTGGGTTACATAGCGCACAAGTCTGGTCCCGGGCACAACGACTTCTCTACCCCCGAGGCAGAGTACCTTGAACCCAGCAACGGTTACCGATGGCAGAAAAGTTGCATCGTGCTGACCAACCGTTCATGCTATAGCGCCACCAACACGTTTGTACGCAACATGAAGGAGTGCCCGCTGGTCACCATTCTGGGAGACCAAACCGGGGGCGGCAGTGGCATGCCTTTCAACAGCGAACTGCCCAACGGATGGGGTGTGCGCTTCAGTGCCTGCCCCATGTTCGACGCGCAAATGCAGCAGATAGAATTCGGCATTCAACCCGACATCATGTGCCAACTTGACTCTGCCGACATGGCACACGGACATGACACACTTATCGAATTTGCCAGAAAAACACTTGCACCAAAACAGTAAGAAAAGAAACAAAAGCTGTCGTTTTTTGTTAAATTGTGCTTGAAATCAGTAAAAAACAAAGATTTTTTATTGAGAAATAAGTTTTTTTACGTAACTTTGCCTCGAATTGCTACTAATCTCGTATGCGTGTATACATACGCGTGAGAGACCTGAGTGAAGCGAAAAAAACAAAAAAAAACAATATTAACTTAAAAACAACAATCATGAAGAAATTCTTTTTTTCTTTGTTCATGCTGATGCTAAGCGTCAACATGATGGCAGGAATCGAAGAGGATTACGTCATCAAGGATCTCAGCAAGGCTGCCGAAGACGGTACAGTCTTCTGCCTGAGAAACAATGACAAGTTCCTTTATGGTCCCGGCAAGCAGTTGGTTCAGTTGGCAGGAACCGCCGAAGAAGCGCTTTCTGAAAAAAATGCCGTGAGTGGTTGGAAACTTGACAAGGTTGTGAGAGGTGGAAACACCTACTATGCAATCCGCGCCATCCAGCCCAATGGACAGAACTACCCTTACTGGGGTTCAAAGATCGTTTGGCTCAACGTTTCCGACAACATGCACGGAGATGTTTACCTCGGCCTTGACGATGATGACACCGACGATGGCCACTTGTGGACATACGAGAACAACAGCCTCAAGAGCGTAGCACATGGTTACTACCTTGCAGGAAACAGCCTGTCACCCTCACCCGTAAAGTGGGAGCTCGTTGTAATGAAGGTTACCGAGGACGGACCTGTTGGCGGTATCACCGAGAACCCTGCTCCCTCTGCAGCAGACAAGGGTTATATGTGGTCTGACAACCTGGTTAAGAACTGGGACCTCAGCACCACCAACCTGTCTTCATTTACCACCAAGGGTTGTGAGGAAGATCAACTCCCCGCTCCCACTATGAGCATCGTTAGCGATGGCGAAAACGGTAACGTACTGAAGGTTGTCACAAACCAGAAGGTCAATGCAGATCATACATGGGATTCACAGTTCTTCATTTCGCTCGACCCCAAGGATGCAGTTCAGGAGGGTGAGAAGTACTACATCTCATTCGCATACAAAGCAGACAAGGAAGCAGGTTTCGAGTTCCAGTCACATGGTGCTACACCTGGTTCATGGCAGAACAACATTCTGGGCACTCCCGGCAGCTTCACCAAGAACTGGCAGGTTAAGTCTTGGGAAGGAACTTTAGGTTCACAGGATGCTGGTGCAAATGGTATGATCAACATTGCGCTCAACCTCAACGTCATTGACGAAGGTACCAACTACTACTTCAAGAACATTATCGTCAAGAAGCAGGTTAAGCAGACAGATATTTGGGATGATGTAGACATCAGCACCCTGGAGATGGAGGATGGAGGTTTCACCAAGCTCCCCTACACCGTAAACAACGATGGTTACTATGTGTTCAACACCACAGAAAACCTCAAACTCGCGTTCAAGGATTTGAACTATCCCGTTAGTGGATACGACAAGATTAAGTGCGAATATGTAGCACCCACAACCGGTTGGGTATTTGCTTTCAAGGGTACCCAGGACATGGAGACACCCGCTGCAGGAAGCACAGAACTTATTTACGAATTCCCTGAGAGTGTCATGAACTCAGGTGTACTGCCTGAGATTACACTTTTGACAAGTCCTTGGGGAACTGTTGAGAGCCCCTTCATCTTGAAGTCAATCAAGTTGCACCGCGTTCCTAAGGCAGAAACCATCATTCCCGATGTGGAAGTTCCCAACACAGTAGGTTACAAGTGGGTAAGCCTTATCAACAACGGCGATTTCCAGACCCGTGACCTTACCTGCTTCCCCCTCAATGGTGGAGGTGCCGAAGCTGGCATGGTCGAGAAGATCATCGATGGTCCTGATGGCAATGGCCAGAAGGTATTGGCAGTAACGTCAAGACAGAAAGTACAAGACCCTTGGGATAGTCAGGTATTCTTCAAGACAACCGAGATGTTGTCTGCAGGTACTACCATCTGGATTAGTTTCGCATATAAGGCAGACGCACCAGCGACTATTGCAATGCAAACACACGCCGCTCCCCAGACCTACACTGGTAATTTTACAGACGTGTCATTTACCACTAACTGGAAGCGTTTCACTACCACACTCACATTGAGTGATGGTCAGGCAGACGCAGATAAGGGTGGCTTTGGTTCAATTGCCTTCAACTTGAACGATCTTGCTGCGGTAAATACCTATTATTTCGCAGACGTGCGCGTAATGAAAATGGTAGAAGACGGTGGCGTTGAGTACTTCGACGTTGACTTCGCAAGCGGTAACGACTACTACATCCAGAATGTGAAGAGTGGTTTGTTCCTTACTGCCTCAAACAGTGGTGACAACACCTATGGTACCCGTGCATCAGTTACCGAGCAAGGTTTGCCTTGGAAGGTAACCGCTACCACCACCAACAACTTCACCTTGATGAACACGCTGTGTAGTGTTGCGCAGAAATATCTGGCAACCAGCAATGACGTTTACGTTGACGCCGCTGCATCAGACTGGGAAATCCGTGGTGTAAAGCAGGACAATGGCGAGATTGTTTACTACATCAAGAACAGCAGTGGTTACTTGCAGCAGGCAACAAACACCCAGAACCTCGGTTACTATACCGCACAGTCAAGCTTGCTCAGCGATGCAGGTAAATGGCGCTTCCTCACCAGACAGCAGGCCATTGCACAGCTTGAGGACAATGCCACCAAGGAGAACCCCATGAACGCAACCTTCCTGATCAAGGACCCCGGTTTCAATAGAAACATGGATTACAGTGCTTGGGCAGCAAGAGGATACTCTAATGATGGCACCAACTCGGAAACTGCACAAAACTACAACCTAAGCGGTCCCTCAGGCGACTCTGGCGATGCTGCTGCATACAGAGCAGCCGAGAGCTGGAGAAGTAGGAATGGATTCGATATCTTCCAGAACCTTACCGACATTCCCAACGGTATTTACAAACTGAAGGCACAGATTGCTTACACACAATATGATGGCACCACCCAGCCCTATCTCTATGCCGTAGGCGAGAAGACCGTACAGAACAGCAGTAATACCATTTCGCTCATCGATGACGGTGCGGGCTACGTTGACGTTGCCAAGAAGATGGGTTCTGGCAGCTACTGGATACAGGACATCACCGTAAACGTAGTAGATAACAAGCTCAGAATCGGTGTTAGAGGTAGTACCAACGGTGTTTGGGTTGTAATGGATAACTTCACATTGACTTACCTGGGTAACGACAATGAGGAGGAGGTATTGAAGAATGCCAAGGCAAGCTTCGAGAACGCATTCTATGCTGCAGAGCGCGAGGCAGGCAACAATGCTAAGCGTAACACTGACGTTACCAAGACGCTGAAAGACGTAGTTGCGAAGTACACCGGAGCAAACATCCGTACTGCACAAGAGTACAGAAGCGCTGCTAACGAGTTGACCACTGCAACCAATAATGCAACCAACTCAACTGAAATCTACAAGAGCATCAATGAGTACAACAAGAAGGCTGCTAAGCTTGACATTTATGGCCAGGAAGCTTATGCAGAGACTCTGAACAAGTACAATGCAGGAACCCTCAAGACTGTAAACGAAGCACAGACAGCCTATATTGCTGCAGTTGCTGCACAGACCACACCCGGTTCAAACTTCACCGACATCATCGTAAATCCCTACTATGATGGAAATGCAAATGGTTGGATTGAGAACTATTCAACCGCAAGCCATGGTTACCAGGGTGCATCACACACCGGTATCGCACAGTTCATGGAGGCTTGGACTTCTTCTGGTAGTCTGCCCGACGGTAAGATGTATCAGAGAATCAAGTTGCCTTCAGGTGAGTACACACTTTCGGCTTACGTTTTGGCAGTTCAGCAGGACGGTTCAGTCAAGAAGGAAAACTTTGCAGGTGTAACCCTTTATGCAAATGCTATTACCGACAAGGTAAACCTGAAGTCGAACACTGTTCAGACAGACAACAACGTAGCAGTTAGAACCAGCTTGGTATTCAACACCACCGGTGAGGGTGAGGTAGAAATTGGTGTTCAGACCGTTAATACCAACTGTAACTGGGTAGCAGTTGATAACTGGGAGCTCATCTACAATGGTGTTTCAACATCTAACGCATACCAGGAGTCACTCCGCCAGACTGTAGAGGAGAACGTAAGTAACTACGACGAAACAGACGCTCAGAAGAGCGTTAAGGAGGCATACGCTAAGACTTATGCAGATGCAAAGCAGATTGTAGAGACCTTCGACCTTTCAAACGAGGATTACATCAATGCTCACAATGCCCTCGACAAGGCACTTGAGGACATGAAGGCATCTCTCGCACTCTACAAGAGAATTGCAGAGTTGAACAAGAAGGTTGAGGCATTGGTAGGCAACGAGGCTAAGCAGGCATACGCAAGCGTTTTGGCAACCTACAACAACCAGACCGCTGATGCTTATGCTCCCTTCGAGGAGGCTTACCAGAAGGCTAAGTCTTTGGCAAGTGGTGGTTATGAAATTGATAACATCAAGAATGTATGGGTAGGTCAGACCGGTACCGTAGCGGCTCAGTACTGTCCCGATGGCGAAGGCTTCGCTGAGCGTTATGAGAACGGCACCTTCAAGGGTGACGTAATGGTACAGACCATGACTGGTTTGAAGAATGGTACCTACAAGGTAACCATGAAGGGTGCAGCTTCTTACACCTCTGGTCGTGGATTCGAGGGTGCAACCGGTAAGGACCACGCATTCTTCTTCGCAAACGACGGTATCTTGTCATTGGAGGTTAAGGATCGTTCGGTTGTTAACTCTTCAAACGGTAACTTAGAGACCGTAACACTGACCTGTGTTGTTACCGATGGTACTTTGAAGTTCGGTATCCAGAACATTACCATTGGTGCAAACTGGTTCGTTATCAACTTGGAGAGCATCGTATTTGTATCAAGCGATATGAACGAGAAGGACTTCTCAGTAATCGTTCCCGATAACACTTGTGCAGCTACCTTCATGGCTCCTATTGACCTCACTGTTGATCAGATTAACGAGGAGGTTAACAAGACCGCAACCGAGCCTGCTAACCTGAAGGCATACAATGTTATCAGCGTAAATGGTTCGGGCGACAACCGCTACATCACCTGTGAGATCATGAACAAGATTCCTGCAAACACTCCCTGTATGCTTATTGCAGACCATGGTGTTAACATACGTTTCGCAGGTACCAGTCTTGCTCAGAGCGCAACCTATTCCAAGGGTATCATGACCGGTACTTACGGTGCATTGGAAATCAAGTCAGGTTACGTACTTCAGAACCATGAAGGTAAGGTTGCCTTCTACCGTGTAGAGAGTCCCATCGTAGTACCTGAGTACAAGTGCTGGTTGACACCCGAGTCTGTTGGTGACTCAAGCGTTAAGGCACTCTACTTCGAGGATGGTATCTTAAGCGACGACGCTACCGCAATCAATGCTCTCAACGAGTTGCTCAACGGCAAGCGTGAGATTTACGACACCAACGGTCGCAAGCTCAACAGCATGCAGAAGGGTATGAACATTGTAAATGGTGTTAAGGTACTCGTAAAGTAAGAAAGCTATAAGCCAGCTTGCTTGAGCAGATGCCCAAGGCAAATGCTCAAGTAAGCCCTGGTTTTGGTAAATAACATAAAATTATCAAAAACGAAAAATGAAAAAGACTTATATTGCTCCTGCATCACACAGCATGCATCTTGAGGTAAGACAAGAATTGCTGGGTGCCTCTAACATTACAACGCTCGACTACAACGTAACAGACGAACCTGCTGATAAGAGTACTGTATTGGTAAAGGATGAAAACGGCAAACTCACCTTTGAGGAGAATGTCTTCAAGATGATGGATGTTTGGGGAGAGGAATGGTAATTACTTTTCTCACACAAAATAAACAGAAAAGGATGCATCGCAAAGGTGCATCCTTTTTTTAGATATTATAACGAAGTTTTTAATGGCTCATGGCAAGTAAATAAACAAAAAAAGAGACTGTAAAAAGTCTCTTTTTGTACGCCTGATAGGACTCGAACCTACACGCATCGCTGCACCAGATCCTAAGTCTGGCGTGTCTACCAATTCCACCACGGGCGCTGATTTCAATGCAAAAGTACGCTAATTTTGCGATTTGACCAAATATTTGAACTATAATTTGGCACATTACGCGCTTTTTCGTAAATTTGCGAGATACAAGAAACAAACGTAACACAGAAAAACAAACTGGAAAAATGAAAGAATTCTTCAAGATGGTGGGTGCCACGATGCTGGGCATGTTAATATGGACTATCCTTATGCTTATATTCGGGATGATTGGTCTTGCAGGCATAATGGCGTCAGAAGCGAACACAAAGGTTGAAGAGGGAACCATCCTTCGAATCAGACTGAGTAGCGAACTGTCGGAACGTACGGAAAATACTCCCCTATCCATGCTGACAGGCGAACAGCAAGGATTGGCGCTTGACCAAATATTAGAATCAATTGAAAGAGCCTCAAAGAACGAAAACGTTGTAGGCATCTACATTGAAGGCGGAACACTAAGCGGAACACCTGCCATGCTGCAAGAACTGCGCCAGGCACTGTTACGCTTCAAGGAGAGCAAGAAGTTCGTAATAGCATACGGTGACACCTACACACAAGGCAGTTACTATGTATGTTCGGCTGCCGACGAAGTGTACATGAATCCAGTAGGTATGCTTGACTGGCATGGTATGTCGGCCGAGATAACCTTCTACACCGAAGTCATGGAAAAACTCGGTGTCAAGATGCAGGTGTTTAAGGTAGGTTCATTCAAGAGCGCAGTGGAGCCCTATATCAACACGGCAATGAGCGAACCCAATCGCGAGCAAGTTACCAGTTATCTCAGCAGTATCTGGAACAATAACATTAAAGAGATTGCTGCATCGAGAAAGATAACAAAGGATAGACTGAACGCCCTAGCCGACAGTATGCTGTTGTTCAGCGACCCATCACTCATCCTGAAAGAGAAGATGGTTGATAAACTCTGCTATAAAGACGAGGTGCGAGACATCCTGAAGACCAAATCCGGCAAGAAAGAGGATGAAGGTCTTGATTTCATCTCACCCGCCAAGATGAACACCACCGCACTCAATCTGGAGAAGAAGACAGACTGCATCGCTATTTATTATGCCTATGGCGACATTGCCGACGACATGACCGACGGACTGACCGGCGGAATGGTTGGTAGCATCGTACCTGAGCCTGTCAACAAGGACTTGGACAAGCTAATGAAGGACGAAAGCATAAAGGCTGTCGTCATTCGCGTAAACTCGGGCGGTGGCAGCGCCTATGCCAGCGAACAGATATGGAGGCAGATTACGCTCCTCAAGGAGAAGAAACCCGTAGTCATCTCAATGGGCGGACTGGCAGCCAGCGGAGGTTATTACATATCGTGCAATGCCTCACGCATCGTAGCAGAACCCACTACCCTGACCGGTTCTATCGGCATATTCGGAATGGTGCCTGACGTGAGCAAGCTCATGACAGAGAAGATTGGGTTGCATTATGACCTTGTGAAAACCAACGAGCATGCAGACTTTGGTACCACAAGTCGTCCGCTGAATGAAAGTGAAGGACGTCTGATGCAAGCTTACGTTAACCGTGGATACGAACTGTTCACACAACGTGTGGCTATGGGCAGAAAAATACCTCAGGACAGCGTAAAGGCAATTGCCGAAGGTCGCGTCTGGACGGGCGAACAAGCATTAAAACTTGGTTTAGTGGATGAACTTGGCGACTTGCAGGCTGCCATCAAGGCTGCTGCAAAACTGGCCAAGACCAGCGACTACGTTACAGAGACCTATCCCGCACAGAAGTCATGGTTAGAAAGCCTGATGGCAGAGAAGGATATGAGCGGAGATTTCATGGAAGGCAAGATGAAGGGACTCTTAGGCGAGTATTATGATATCTTTGTCGAGATGAAGAACATCAACCAGATGAACCGAGTACAAGCTAAATTACCCTACAAAGTCAGCATTAAGTGAGGTTTTGATAGCTCAACAATAGGTGTAAAATTGTAAGGTTGTAAGGCTTAGAAGTTACAATGGAAAGCGATTTGATCAAAATAAACCGATGGCTATTGCCTTTCAGTTGGATATATGGTGGCGTGACTGCCATCCGGAACTGGATGTTCGACACAGAGATACTGAAAAGCGAGGCTTATCCTATCCCCATCATAGGGGTAGGCAATATCACCGTGGGCGGAACCGGCAAAACGCCACATGTGGAGTACCTCATAAGGCTGCTCCAACCACAATACAAAGTGGCAGTACTGAGCCGAGGCTACAAGCGCAAGACAAGAGGTTACTTGCTGGCAACACCCCAATCCACCATGAAGGAGGTTGGCGACGAGCCCTGGCAGGTAAAGCAGAAGTTTCCCGACGTATATGTTGCCGTTGACAGCAACCGACGCCGTGGCATCAAGCGATTGCTGAATGATGAAGCAACACGCGACGTGCAGGTAATACTCCTCGATGATGCCTTTCAGCACCGTTACGTAAAGCCGGGACTCAACATTATGCTCACCGATTATTACCGTCTGGTAACCGATGATGCCTTGCTGCCTGCCGGACGCCTGAGAGAGTCGGCATCAGGACGCAAACGGTCACAGATAACCATTGTCACCAAATGTCCCAGCGACATTTCACCTATGAACCAACGCGTCATACAGAATGCGCTGGCATTGCGTCCATACCAATCTCTGTATTTCAGCACCTTCGGTTATGGCGAGATGATGGGCATCTTCAACGGAAAGACCCGTTCGCTACACTCCATCGAGGCAGAGGAGCATATCTTGCTGCTCACAGGCATCGCATCGCCCGAGCAGATGAGAATAGACCTCAGCAAGCATACGCGCCACATCAAACCCATCAGTTTCCCCGACCATCATTTCTTCACCGAAGATGATGCGAAACGCATCGAGGAAGCCTACCACGAGTTGCCGGCTCCACGCCTGATTATCACCACAGAGAAGGACGTCAGCCGACTGCGCATGTGCGAGTCACTGTCAGAGGTCATCAAGCGTAACATCTATGCAGTGCCCATTCAGGTAGAAATCATGAAAGACCAACAAGATACGTTTAATGAAGAAATTTTAGGATATGTACGCAAAGATTCAAGAAACAGCAGCATGGCTGAAAGCAAGAATTAGCACACAGCCTGAAACCGCCATTGTTCTGGGCACAGGTCTGGGCAAGTTGGCAGATGAAATAGAAGTAAAAGACCGCATCGCATACAGCGATATACCCAACATGCCCGTAAGCACGGTCGAAGGGCATAGTGGATGCTTACTCGTCGGCAAGCTGGGAGGCAAGGACATTCTTGCTATGCAGGGACGTTTCCACTTCTACGAGGGATACACCATGAAGGAGGTTACCTTCCCCATTCGCGTAATGTACGAACTGGGCATCAAGACCCTTTTCGTCAGCAACGCAGCGGGCGGAACCAATCCCACCTTCAAGATAGGCGACTTGATGATTATCACCGACCACATCAATTTCTTCCCCGAGCACCCATTGCACGGACCTAATTTCCCCACAGGTCCTCGTTTCCCCGATATGAGCGAAGCATACGACAAGGCACTTGTTGCCATGGCAGATGATATCGCAAAGGAGAAAAACATTGAGGTAAAGCATGGTGTTTACCTGGGCACACAAGGTCCCACGTTCGAGACACCAGCAGAATACAAGATGTTCCGCATTCTGGGTGCCGATTCAGTGGGTATGAGCACAGTACCCGAGGTTATCGTGGCACATCATTGTGGCATCAAGGTATTCGGAATGAGCATCATCACCGATATTGGCGTTGAGGGCAAGATCGTGGAAGTAAGTCACGAAGAGGTTCAGAAGGCCGCCAATGCCGTACAGCCCTTGATGGCAGAGATTATGAGGGAAATGATACGCAGAAGCTGAACGTTACGCCTCATTCATCACCCTCCGCCCTGCAACTAAACCACCGTTGCAAAGCGGAGAAAAACATCAACCCTCAATCATTCGCTCAGCGGACTTGCCCGATGCTTTCATAGCGTAGCGGAGAAAGAATCTTCAACCCTCAATCATCAATCTTCAATCATCAATCATCAATCATCTATCTTCAACCCTCAACCAATGGAAATATCGAAACTCGGTGAGTTCGGTTTGATAAAGCACCTCACCAAAGACCTGAAAATAGAAAACGAAAGCACCATCAAGGGTGTAGGCGACGACTGCGCCATAATGCAGTATCCCAACGGAAACCGCGTGTTGGTGACAACCGACATGCTGATGGAAGGCGTACACTTCGACTTGCAGTACACTCCCATGAAACACCTTGGATACAAGTCCGCCATTGTCAACATCAGCGACATCTATGCCATGAACGGCACACCACGTCAGATGACCGTAAGCATGGCGCTCAGCAAGCGCTTTACGGTAGAGGATATGGAAGACTTCTACGACGGACTGCGTCTGGCATGCGAGAAGCACCATGTTGACTTGGTTGGTGGTGACACCACCTCATCGTTGACAGGACTGGCCATCAGCATTACCTGCATAGGCGAGGCAAAGCCCGAGGACGTGGTAGAGCGCAGCGGTGCCAAGGAGACCGACTTGGTCTGCGTAAGTGGCAACCTGGGCGCTGCCTACATGGGACTGCAATTGCTCGAACGCGAGAAAGCCGTATTCAATGAGCAATACAAGGAGGCACAGCAGAAAGGACAGTCCGTTGAGACTGCGCAACCCGATTTCAGCGGACGCGAGTACTTGCTGGAACGCATCCTGAAACCCGAAGCACGTCGCGACATCATCGAAAAGTTGGCAGAAGCAGGCATCCGTCCCACCAGTATGCTCGACATCAGCGATGGTCTGTCGAGCGAGATGCTTCACATCTGCGACCAGAGTGGCGTAGGTTGCCGTATCTACGAAGACCGCATCCCCCTGGACTACCAGACCGCAGCGGCCGCAGAAGAGTTCAACATGAACGTCACCACCTGCGCACTCAACGGAGGCGAGGACTACGAATTGCTCTTCACAGTGCCCCTCAGCATGAATGAAACTGTCAGCAAGATAGAGGATGTTCGTGTCATAGGATACATCACAGCTGCAACAGAGGGAAAGAAACTCATCTGCCGCGATGGCAATGAATTCGACCTCAAAGCACAAGGATGGAATCATTTATAGATAATAGGAGGATGGTTTACGGACAGCCAATTGTTCTGTCCGCAAACCATTGCTACCCATCTTAACTCTAAGAATGAAAAGAAGACACGAACAAAAGGCCTTAATGATGCTGCAACTACTGTTGGTTGCCGTCATCATTGGCAGTCTTGTTTTCATGTTAGTTAAGAAAGGAAAAGACCAAGGAGGCGAACTGGCAAACCATGCAACAGAGAACAGCAATGGGCAGACTAACAATGCATCCATCAATACGCATGCAACGCAGGCTAACGATTCTGCAATAACCAATGGTGGTGATGCACTGCCCTCGCCTACCACGTTTGACCCCAATACAGCCGACTCCGCCACACTTGTCAGTGTAGGTCTCTCGCCACGACAAGCGCAGAATGTCATCAAATACAGGAAAAAAGGAGGGCAATACCACCGTCCTGATGACTTCAAACGCCTATACGGTCTCACCGTAGGACAATGGGAACACATAGAGCCACTCATCCGCATTGGCAAGCAATACCAATACCTTGCAGACAATGAAGACGTCTATGCCAATCGGCCAAACCAGTCTGCACCAGGGGTAAACAATGCCCAAACAAATGGAAACGGAAGTAAAGGAAAGACATGGCCAGAAACAAAAGACAGTGCACAACGCCTGCATAACACAGCACCATTCTATTCTGGAACCCGTATTCCCAAGATAAAAGCAGGCGAGCACATCAACCTCGCCACTGCAGACACCATCGCCCTGCAACATATTCCGGGCATCGGTCCCTATTACGCCCGACGCATACACGAATACGGTGAAAGACTGGGAGGTTTTGTATCTGTTGATCAGTTGAACGATGAAGCACTCGACTTCTTACCAATGGGAATTGAGCAATACCTCATCGTCAATAATGCCAACGTCAGAAAACTACACATCAACAAAAGCACAACACGCGAACTGAGTCGACATCCCTACCTCACTTACGCACAAGCAAAACAGATAACGGAGCGAGTTCGTCTATACGGCGAAATCAAGACATGGCAGGAATTGCTTTTCCTCTCCGAATTCTCAGAAAAGGACAAGGCACGCCTGGAACCATATATCAGTTTTGATTAGCAAAATGCTATCAAGAACCACACATTCCTACACTATCTTCACAAACTGATTGATGAAGACCAGGCCAATGGCAACGGGGATGATCCAGCGAAGCAGGAAGATGTAAACAGTAAAGAAACGGAAGGTTAACTTGCCCTGGTTCGTAATCTCATCACGAACGAGTTTCTTATCAAGATACCATCCCGTGAAGAGGGAGATGATGATGCCTCCGACCGGCATCAGGATAACAGAGGGAAGAGCATCAAAATTGTCAAAGATAGTATTGCCGAACAAGGTGAAGTCCTTCAACACGCCGAAAGACAATGAGCACAAGACGCCCAGAACCAAACAGGCGACAGAGACCCACAAAGCAGCCTTCTTACGCGTCATGTTGTGCGACTCGTGCAGATATGCCGTAACGGGTTCGTGAATGCTGATGGCACTGGTCAATGCTGCCAGGAAAAGCAACAGGTAGAACAGCAACGAGAAGACGTAACCCATGACGGGCATAGACTGGAATGCCTGCGAGAAGATATAGGGTAACGACTTGAACACCAAACCAGCACCCTCGCCCGGATCAAGCCCCGGTACGCTGAACACAGCGGGGAAGATGATAAAACCCGACATCAGGGCAACAAGCGTGTCAATAACACAAACGCTATAGGCAGTCTTGGCAAGGTTGGTATCCTTGCGGAAATAACTGGCGTAGGTACAAAGGCATCCCATGGCGATACTCAGTGAGAAGAATGCCTGACCGATGGCGCTCAGTACCGTACTGGCAGTCAGTTTAGAGAAATCCGGTTTGAGGAGATAGGAAAGTCCTTGCTTAGTGCCGGGAAGCGAAAAGGCACATACCGCCAATACGCCAATGATGAGAAGCAACATGAGCATGATTATCTTGCTGAAATCCTCGATGCCATTCTGAACACCCTTGGTAATGACATAATGCACCATAAGCATAAAGATGACAGCAAACAGAATGGGTTGCCAGGTGTCGCTCACAAAGTCATCGAAGACAGAAGAGAAATAGGTGGCGTCATCGCCGTCATACTGCAAGGCGCCAATCAGGGAAGAGAAAGCGTAGTAGAGCGTCCATCCAGACACGACTACATAATAGCACAAGATGAAGAAAGACACAAAGACACCCATGCCTCCCTGAATGCGCCACCACTTGCCAGGTGCCAGTTGCTGATATGCCTCTGCCGTATTGGTACGAGTATGTCTGCCAATTACAAACTCACTCAGCATCACAGGCATGCCGATAAGCACTACACAAACCAAATATACAAGAATGAAAGCAGCACCGCCATTCTCGCCCACCTCGGTGGGGAATCGCCAAATGTTGCCCAAACCTACTGCGCTACCTGCCGAAGCAAGTACTACGCCTAACTTACTGCCAAAACTACCTCTCTCAGTCATTGTTTATTTATGCAAGGCATTCAAGCTGCCAAATGTATCGTTTTCACTCCTTTCGCTCAGCAGACCTGCCCGATGCTTCATTCAAAGGGCAGAAGAACTGCTATGGGCTCTTTAACTTCTCTGCAAAGCAAAACTTGGTTATTCTACTCAAAAATCATACTGCCAAAAAGTTCGTTGAGGAACACCAAGGCAATACAAACAGGGGCAACGAAACGAACCAGGAACATAAACACACCGTAAAGCGGAGTAGGTGCTGTACCCGAGTTGGTAAGTTCGTCGCGCACGGTCTTCTTATCCATATACCATCCCACAAACAGGCATAGGCCTATTCCGCCCAGAGGCATGAAGAACTTGGCGGTAAGGAAATCGAAGAGATCGAAGAACCCCATACCAAAGATGGTGACATCCTGCCAAGGACCAAAACTCAACGAACAGAAGGTACCCAATATCATGCAGACACCTGTGACAATCCAGGCCGCACGTGAACGAGATATATGATAATGCTCACGAATGTAGGCAGTACTGATCTCATGCATGGAAATACTGCTGGTCAATGCTGCCAATAGCAACAAGGTATAGAACAGCACACTAAATATGTCGCCCAGCCACGCAGCGTCGCCAAATGCCTGATTGAAGACATTGGGCAATGTAACGAACACCAGGCCCGGTCCGGCATCTGGTTGTACACCTACCGAGAATACCGTAGGAAAGATGATGAAACCGGCCAAGATGGCTACCATAGTATCGATAACACAGACATTCAATGCCGATGGCAACAAACGTGTCTCCTTACTGAAATAAGAAGAATAGGTCACCAGACAACCAATACCTACTGACAGCGAGAAGAAGGCCTGTCCCATAGCGCTGAACACCACACGAGGCGTGACACGTGAGAAGTCCGGTTGCAACAAGAACGACAAACCCTCGCCTGCACCAGGCATAGTCACGCTGAGCACAACCAGCAAGAGAATGATAAACAACAGCAAGGGCATCATCAGTTTGCTGAACTTCTCAATACCGCTTTCTATTCCCTTCGCCACAATAACATGGGTGATAAGCAGGAAGATAAGCAAGAAGATGACGGGGCGATAAGGGTGCGTGACAAAGTTACCAAAAACAGAACCGAAGTCTTGGTCGCCCGCCAACGACCCCGTCAGGGAAAGGAATGTATAGTCGACCGTCCAACCAGCCACTACGCTATAGAACGATAGTACCAGGAAGCCTGACATGACGCCAAAGATGCCAACAACGAACCAAGGCGTGCGAGGTGCCATCTTGCGGTAAGCCTCGACTGTGTTGCTACGGGAATGACGACCGATGACAAACTCGCTGATCATAACCGGAAGCGCCAGCAAGAGCACAAACAAAAGGTAAATGAGGATAAATGCAGCACCGCCATTGCTACCCGTCTCGGTAGGAAAGCGCCAAATGTTACCCAGACCAACGGCACTACCGGCAGAAGCCAGCACAACGCCCAACTTACTGCCAAAGTGACCTCTTTCTTCCTTCATAAAATGATGAGATTATGTGGTTATATGGTTTTTTATATCAAATAGCATGCAAAATTACAATTTAATTCGTACTTTTGCAACGAAATTGAAAAATAACCCTTTATCATGGTAACAAATTGCCTCAAAACATATCCATTAAGTCTGCTGACAGTTATTGCCGTCATCATACTATCCGTGATACCATTCCCCGAAATCAAAGCGGCAGAAGACATCCCATTCATCGACAAATGGGTGCACTTCGTCATGTATGGCGGCGTGGCATTCATGATATGGATAGAGACGGCGAAAGAAGAAAAGAAAAAGAGCAAGCGCAAAACAATGATGCATTTGCTCGTATGGGGACTCATCTTTCCCGCCCTTCTGGGAGGTGTTCTCGAACTTGTTCAAGAGTATCTTACTACTACCCGCAGTGGTGAGTGGTGGGACTTTGCCGCAGATTCCTTTGGTGCCCTCTTAGGCACCTTGGCTGGAATGGGCGTCAGAGCGTTGAGGAAGTAAGTTCATGAGGGGTCTATTCGCCCCACATCTTGTAGGGATACTTGCGCATATGCGAGTTGTAGAAGCGTCGGTCTCCCGTAACCTCCTCGCCCAACCATTCAGGACGCTCATAAGCCTCATCTTCGCTTCCCAGTTCCACTTCTGCCATAATGAGTCCGTCATTATCGCCGTGAAACACATCAACCTCAAAGGTATGATTACCGACGGGCACCAAGTAACGATGCTTGTCGATGATGCCAGGTTCGCAGATAGACATCAGCGCCTCGGCTTCAGACAAAGGTATCTCCTTTTCCCACTCAAAACGAGCCAAACCAGCCTTGTTGCTCGGTCCCTTAATGGTAAGATAACCTTTTTCATCGCGGATGCGCACACGAACGGTACGTCCGTTCCCGCTTGAGATGTATCCCTGCTGGATATGCGTACAATTTGTGGACGAGTGCTTGAACTCGCCCACAACACGGAATTTTCTTTCTATTTCTTGGAACATAATGTTATTTCAGGTTTCGCTTGCGATTCCGCCCATTGATGGTCGTTCACGCTTGCAGGAAAACACCCAGCAGACTCTTGGAATCTTTCGGTTCCTGATGAGAGTTTCTATTCGTCTGCACCAAACTCCATCAAGTATGCCTTGATGAAGGCATCTATCTTGCCGTCCATCACACCGCCCACGTCACTTGTCTGGTAGTTGGTTCGATGGTCCTTGACACGACGGTCATCGAAGACGTATGAGCGGATCTGACTACCCCACTCAATCTTCTTCTTGCCTGCTTCAACCTTTGCCTGCTCCTCCATGCGATGCTTCATCTCCTTATCATAAAGGATAGAGCGCAACAGACGCATAGCATTCTCCTTATTCTTGGGCTGGTCGCGCGTTTCGGTATTCTCGATGAGGATTTCCTCTTCCTCGCCCGTATAAGGATCCTTATACTGGTAACGCAAACGTACACCCGACTCTACCTTGTTCACATTCTGACCACCTGCACCACTTGAGCGGAAAGTATCCCATGAGATGCGTGCCTGCTCAATGTTCACCTCAATGGTATCGTCAACCAATGGGGTAACGAAGACGGATGCAAAACTGGTCATACGCTTACCCTGTGCGTTGTAGGGAGAAACGCGTACCAAACGATGCACGCCGTGCTCGCTCTTCAGGTAGCCATAGGCAAACTCACCCTCAATCTCCAACGTGCACGACTTGATACCTGCGTCATCGCCATCCAGCACATTGGCAACACGAAGCTTGTAACCGTTGGTTTCGGCATAACGCATATACATACGCATCAGCATCGACGCCCAGTCCTGTGCCTCGGTACCACCAGCACCTGCATTGATCTTGAGAACAGCATCCATACTGTCGCCTTCGTGGCGGAGCATGTTGCGCAACTCCAATGCCTCAACCGATGAAAGGGCACGTGCATAGATGTCGTCCACCTCGTCCTCGGTAACAAGTTCTTCCTTGTAGAATTCAAAAGCTGTATCCAACTCGTCGGCCAGTGTCTTGACTGCCGTATAATCGTTAATCCACTTCTCCAGACCCTTGACCAGTTTCATCTGTTCCTCGGCACGCTTCTGGTCATCCCAGAATCCGGGTGCCTGCGTACGAAGCTGTTCCTCCTCCCATTGCACACGCTTGTTGTCAATGTCAAGGTAATGATTCAACTGCTCAACACGGTCCTTTATCTCTTTCAGTTGTTCTGATGTAATCATCTGTCTCTATGTATCTAAACTCTATGCTTCCTCACTGTACATTGCTTCAATCTCATTTGCATAGTTCTTAGCAATGACGGGACGCTTAATCTTTAATGTATTTGTAAGTTCACCCTTTTCCAGACTGAAAGGTTCGGGCAAAAGCGTAACACACTTAATCTGCTCATAATGAGCAAACTCCTGCTGGAGAGTCTCTACACGGTCCATATAGAACTGGTTGATTTCCTTGTTGGCACACAATTCCTTTATGTCGGAATATGCAATGCCACGCTTCTTGGCATATTGCTCAAGCAAGGAATACTCGGGGATAATCAATGCCGATACGAACTTGCGCTTGTCGGCAATCACCACAATCTGGTCGATGTAGCGGTCAACCACCAACTTGGTCTCAATCATCTGGGGAGCGATGTACTTACCATTGCTCGTCTTGAAGAGGTCCTTGATACGGTCGGTAAGGAACAACTCACCATTCTCAATGTAACCGGCATCACCAGTGTGGAACCAGCCCTCGCTGTCGATAGTCTCATCCGTTACCTCCTGCTTGCGGTAATAGCCCTTGGTGACCTGGTCGCCCTTCAGCAGAATCTCGTTGTTCTCGCCAAACTTGATTTCTAAACCATCAAGAACACGACCTACCGAACCAATGGTATGAGGCTTGCCCTCCCAACCACATGACACGGTAGCAGTGGTCTCGGTAAGTCCGTAGCCCGACACCATGTTGATACCAGCAGAGTGAACGAACTCCTCTACCTTGCGGGGGATGCTTGAACCTGCCGTGGGGAAGAAATTGGCATTTTCAAAGCCCAACTCCTTCTTGAGGACTGCAATCACGGTCTTCTCGAGCAACTTGTATTTGATGCGGAGAGCCAGGGGAGGCACTAATCCACGCAGTTTATACTTTACATTATATTCGTAACCCACCTTCAAGGCATCGTTTACGATGGCGCGTTGCACAGCACCGCTGTTGCGTATCTTCTCCTGCACACCGGCATACACCTTCTCCCAGAATCGAGGCACAGCACACATACAAGTGGGATGAATCTCCTTGAGTGACTGCAACACGTCAGCGGGTTTCAGGTTGACGCACATCGTACAACCCTTGGTGAGGCACCAGTAGCTCCATGCACGCTCAAAAACGTGCGTAAAAGGAAGGAAGTTCAAAACGACATCCTTATCCGTCAGAGTCAAGGTAGGATCCTGGTCCTTCAGGATTGCCTCATACATGCGATGGGTCAGCATAACACCCTTGCTCACACCGGTGGTTCCACTGGTATAAAGGATATTGGCAAGGTCATCCATCCCCAACTCCGCCGTACGCTTTTCTATCTCATCAGCATGCTTGTCGTCCTCACCCATCTTGATGAACTCATCGAAATAGATGCTCACCTGGTCCTGAGGATTCATCTTGACCGAATTATCTGTAATGATCAAACGCTTTATCGAAGAGCACATCTGCATGACACGGAATGCCACATCATACTGATACTGCTCGCCCACAAAAATGTAGCGGATGCTGGCATCGTTGACCATATACTGCACCTGCGACTCGCTACTGGTAGCATAGAAAGGTATGCTACAAGCACGGATGGCGTAGCAACCGAAATCGACAAACAGGTTCTCTACCATGTTCTGAGCGAACACAGCCACATTCTCCTGTACGCCAACGCCCATCTCGAGCAATGCATTCGAGGCTGCGCGCACTCGTTTGGCAAACTCGTTCCACGAAATGTTTTTCCAGATACCCAGATTGTAGTCTCGATAGCGCAAGGCAACACGGTCACCGTATATCTCGGCTTGCGAGGCAATAAGTTTTGATAGGGGTCGTATATTAAGCATTTGCTTATTATTTAAAATTATAATTGGCACAAAGATAGGCATTTTTCCTGAATTGCAAAAGCAAAGCCGAAAAAAAGAATGGTTTACTTTGCCGTTTGCTGTATTTGTTGTAATTTTGTGCTCAAAGAATAACAATCATGACTGATCTGACCATTCTGCTAATGTTAGCATGCAGTGCAACAGCACACATCGTCATGGCATGCTCTTTGGCCGTATATGCCCGACATAAAGTTCAATACCTTGCCTTAACCTGGATTATCGGCATCTTTGCCGTGCTGATAGGCGGTATAAGTCCTTTTTACACACACATCAACAGCAATCCCGGATTGTTGCATCCGTTGATGTTGTTCACACTTACAGCTATATGCTTCCTCCAGAGTGTTTATCCGCTCAGCATCCCCATGCCAGCCTATCTGCAATGGGGACGAATGCTGAAATACGCCTTGCCGGCAATCATCCTGTACTCCATCTACGGCATTGCCATGCTGGCAGGTCTTGAACCATTGCATCTAAATAGTTTCCAAGACCTTATAGACAATTGGTACAGCATAGACATCTGGTTACGTGTAGTGGCTCTCGTGCTGGCCATCTACTATGTGGTCAACATCCTGCGACTTCCCAGCCACTTGGCACAAGGCACCGAGTTGCCCAAGTATTTGAAAGGATATTCCACTGCATTGGGTATCAGCGTGTTGTTTTACCTCTGCACAGCCATCTGGTACAATGTGGTTTGCATCACGATTTACATCGCCATATTCACCCTGCTCAACCTGTACCTTTATTTCCGCACTTTTGAGACGATGGCCATGCAACTGCCTAAGCCCGTCATCGAGAAGATTGAAAAGGAACCCGAACCCGAGGTACTGGAAAAGGCAGAGAAGGAGGACTTCAACGAGGCTAATCGCCAACGTTTCCAGCGCGTGGAGTACTGGATGCAGAACCATCGCGAAGAGTGGACCAAGAGCACCTTCAACCGCGATCTGCTTTGCGAGCAGGTAGGACTGAACCGTCACCTCTTGTTACAATGCGTACGAAGCCAAGGCTACAACAGCACGCACGAGTACCTGAGTACCTATCGTTTTGAGGAACTGAAACGCCTCATTCAACGTGGCAAGGTGCGTACGGTAGCAGATGCCATGGATGCAGGCTTTGGAACCACCAAGACTGCCCGTTCGGTATTCCTCAACATGTCGGGACAGTCGCTCGACGACTACCTGGCAGCCAACAAAGAGAACAAAGAGAACAAAAATGCAGAGTAACGTCTCTCTGCGATACAACC
Source organism: Bacteroidaceae bacterium (assembly GCA_045643405.1). Classification (GTDB taxonomy): domain Bacteria; phylum Bacteroidota; class Bacteroidia; order Bacteroidales; family Bacteroidaceae; genus Physcousia. Next base: position 41,218 of record JAZUKS010000125.1, read on the forward strand.
ACCATACTAAAAAACGTCAAGAAATGAAAAAGACACTCGTCATTACCGGTGGAGCCGGATTTATCGGAAGTCATGTTGTACGTCTTTTCGTCAACAAGTATCCCGAATATCATATCATCAACTTAGACAAACTGACCTATGCGGGCAACCTGGAGAACCTCCGCGATGTGGAGGACAAGCCCAACTACGAATTTGTCAAGATGGATATCTGTGACTTCGACGCCTTCTACGCATTAATGCAGGAAAAGAAGGTAGACGGCATCATCCACCTGGCGGCCGAGAGTCATGTGGACCGCAGTATCAAGGATCCCTTTACCTTTGCCCGTACCAACGTGATGGGTACACTGTCCTTGTTGCAGGCAGCCAAGCTATACTGGGAGTCGTTGCCCGAGAAATACGAAGGCAAGCGCTTCTACCACATCAGTACCGACGAGGTGTATGGTGCCCTGCAGATGACACATCCCGAGGGCATCGAGCCTCCCTTCACCACAAAAGCATCATCTGGTCAGCATCATGAGGCCTATGGTGAGGAGTTCTTCCTCGAGACAACCAAGTACAATCCCCACTCACCCTACTCTGCCTCCAAGGCATCAAGCGACCATTTCGTACGTGCATTCCACGACACCTATGGCATGCCTACCATTGTGACGAACTGCTCCAACAACTATGGTCCTTACCAGTTCCCCGAGAAGTTGATTCCCTTGTTCATCAACAACATCCGCAACCGCAAGGCATTGCCCGTCTATGGCAAGGGCGAGAACGTACGCGACTGGTTGTATGTTGAGGACCACGCCCGTGCCATCGACACCATCTTCCACAACGGCAAGATTGCCGAGACCTACAACATCGGTGGTTTCAACGAGTGGAAGAACATCGACATCATCAAGGTCGTTATCAAGACTGTTGACCGCATACTGGGTCGCCCCGAAGGCGCTGACCTCGACCTCATCACCTTTGTTACCGACCGTGCCGGACACGACATGCGCTATGCCATTGACTCACGCAAGTTGCAGGCAGAATTGGGTTGGGAACCCTCGTTGCAGTTTGAGGAAGGCATTGAAAAGACCGTTCGTTGGTACCTTGACCATCAGGAGTGGATGGACCGCATCACAAGCGGAGAATACGAGAACTACTACAACAGTATGTACGCCAACCGATAAGACCTCATGAATATACTTGTTACAGGAGCCAACGGACAGTTGGGCAACGAGATGCGTATCGTTGCACAAAACACAAGCGACACATACGTCTTTACCGACGTGAACCAGGTCGAGGGACAGGAAACAACATTCCTGGACATCACCGATTTGGAGTCCATACGCAAGATGGTAAAAGAGAAGGGCATCAGCGTCATCGTAAACTGCGCGGCCTTCACCAATGTCGATGGAGCGGAGAGCGATGAGAAGATGTCTGCATTGGCAGAGATACTCAATGCCAAGGCACCCGGCAACCTTGCCACTGCCATGAAGGAGGTCAACGGTCTGCTCGTGCATATCTCGACCGACTATGTCTTCGGCAAAGAACCCTACAACACCCCCTGCAAGGAAGATCAGACCGGCACACCTACCGGCGTATATGGTGCTACCAAACTGCGTGGAGAACAAGCCATCCTGCAAGCCAAGTGCAACCATGTCATCATCCGTACTGCATGGCTCTACAGCGAGTTCGGCAAGAACTTCTGCAAGACAATGCTCAACCTTACCGCAACAAAACCACAGTTGAAAGTCGTATTCGATCAGGCTGGCACTCCCACCTATGCACTCGACCTGGCAAAAGCCATCATCACGGTTCTCGACAACTACAAGAAAAGCGACAGCAAGGAAGACTATGCCAACAACGGCATTTACCACTTCTCAAACGAAGGTGTATGCTCGTGGTACGACTTCACCAAGATGATTGCAGAATACGCCGGACAGACAGCGTGCGACATACAACCCTGTCACAGCAACGAGTTCCCCAGTCCCGTCACACGTCCATCATACAGCGTTTTGGACAAGACAAAAATAAAAGAGACTTTCGGCATCAAAGTGCCTTACTGGACGGATAGCCTGAAGCACTGCATCAAAAACATAGAAACATGGAAGTAATCAAGACCGCCATTGACGGCGTTGTAATCATAGAGCCCCGGATATTCCGCGATGAACGTGGCTATTTCTTCGAGTCATTTTCCCAACGCGAGTTCGAGGAGAAAGTAGGTAAGGTCAACTTTGTCCAGGACAATGAGTCAATGAGCAGTTATGGTGTAATGCGAGGCCTACACTATCAGAAGATGCCTTATACGCAAAGCAAACTGGTACGCTGTGTCAAGGGAGCCGTACTCGACGTGGCAGTCGACATTCGTTGGGGCAGTCCCACCTTCGGCCAACACGTTGCAGTAGAGTTGACCGAGGAGAACCATCGTCAATTCTTCATCCCCAAGGGTTTCGCACATGGTTTCGCCGTATTGAGCGAAACTGCCGTGTTCCAGTACAAGTGCGACAACTTCTACCACCCGGAAGCGGATGCCGGCATTAATATCCAGGATGAGTCATTGGGCATTGACTGGCGCATCCCCGTGGAGAAGGCTATCCTGAGTGAAAAGGATTTGAAACATGCCAACCTTTCAGATGCCACTCACGACTTCATCTTTGATGAGATTATTTGATTCTTGACTGCTTGTCTTTCTTTTGTGCCAGTAGCCAGCATGGGAAGGGTACACACGAAGGAACATTCAAACTATGTAACATATCACAAAACTAATTATTACGATAATTGATTTTGTGAGGTTGAACATATTGTTTTCCTTCATTATTATCTATTCATTGGATAGCCAAGTTGACGGTCTCAGCTATTGCTCTTACCCATAATTTCGCCATCACGCTGGCATATACTACTTATAGTAAGAGATTTCGCGAACTTCAAGGATATAATCCTCCATTGAACCGATGTATTCTCCCGAACCATTGTCAGGACCATCCTCACATGTCTGAGACTGCAAGCGACGGGTCCAGTTACCCTGGGCATCAGTTTCCAATATGCGATAGATGGTTGTGGTGCGGTAAATAGTACCCTCACCAGCGCCCAGACTGACACTCTTCTGCAAACTGCCATCTGCGTTATAGGTATAGGTTGTCTCGTCACAACTCTCAATGCCAATCATTTTCATTGACTTGAGCGTTCCATCCTCATTGTAGGTATACTCCTCGCTGACATCACAGTCAAAGTCCTCAACCAACCAGTTAACCGAGACAATCTGATCCTTATCATTACGCTTTATACGAGGGTTGGGAAGTCTCCAGTCTGTTTCCTTGGCATCGGGCAAGAGGAAGTTGTCCACATCAAAAACCTTCACTGTGGTTGCCCAGTAGGAATCATCCGTCATCACCTTTCCTTCAGGATTGCAGCCAGTCTGCTTGAGTGTAACCTTTGACACTTTACCTTTCAAATCGTTGAGTGCCAAGTCGGGCGAGAGGTAAGCATTCTTATCCTCAGCGTCATCTGTCGCTGATGCTTCAACCTTCAAAGAATCAGTATTGGTTGATGACTGCTCACTCTTTTTACCACAAGCCATCAGAAAGGCACAACCAGCAATGGCAAAAGCAAAGTTCAAAATCTTTTTCATATTATTATCATTTTGGGTTACTTAATTAATTCTCTTTTCTCGGAGGTAATTTGCTGAAATCGAATTTCACCGACTTCCAGTCTTTCAACTCATAATAACTGTCAAGTTCCGGAATCTCAACGCCCTTGGGTATGTCAGAATACTCGCTCATTTCATAGTCTTCTTCTTCCGAAACTCCTTCGCGCGAGATTACTTTTTCTCCTAAGGCAACAATATTGCAATTCTCTATCTTGTAATAGCACGTACTCCACATTCGATAATCGCCAGCATGATTGTCATACTCCTCTGCAAACCAAGCGGAACCGTCGTTGCCTTTTCCTATGTAATAGGTTGAATAACCATCAGAAGCACAGTTCGAATTCACCATCTTGCCGTCTTTGTAGAAAAGAATAGCAGAAGGCGAAGCGGGATCAGTACCAAACAGCAGTACCTCAGGATTGCCATCGCAGTCAAGGTCTGTCACCAAATACTGATTGAGCATGCTCTCATCGTAGACGTACAATTCCTTACTTGCCTCTCTCCAGTCTTTTGCCAGTTGTTCAACCGACACAGGCAAAGACAAAACCTTTTCCTGTGACTGTTCCTGCTCGTCTTTCGACACACTATCCTGGGCAAGCACTTTCTCATTGGCAAGACTGTCATTGGCATCAACAGCACTATCTGCCTTCTTGTTGCCACAAGAAAGCAAGATGCAAGAAGCCATCAATATTAGTTTTTTCATGTTATTTGAGTGAAGGAATATGATTTGTTTCGTATCAGATGGACTCCAATGACATTCCGTTGATGCGACGATAAAGGTCGAGTGCAAAAACATCCGTCATGCCCGATATATAATCAATGACCGCCATAATACGGCCGTAGAGCGTATCAGCATCTATCTCGTACTGCGACGACACACGGTTGATGAGCAACTGCGAGTATGCCTTTTTCGAGTGCGTCACGGCCTGCGTCATGAGATCGAGCAGTTCGGTAATAACCTTGAAACCTGCCATCTCGATGTCGATGACATTCTTTGAGCGGTATATCTTCTTGTACGACAAGGCCTCGCAATTTTTGTATGCCTCACGGGGGATATCCGAGATGTGGTCGATGAGTGAACCCTCAAACTCGCCGGCAAGAATCTTCTCCTCGTTTTCCACAAACACACGGACGCACTCACCCTCCAGGCAATTGATTGCCACACTACGCAGATATACGATTTGTTCGTTGAGGTCGGAAACGGTTTGCAGACGTTCCATGATATGCGTACGCTGGTCGTCGTCAAAGAAACCCAGCAGATATTTCTTGGTCTCCTCTTCTGTCAGGATCTTCAGTTTGAAGGCATCCTCTATATCCATAATCTCATAGCAGATGTCATCGGCTGCCTCAACCAGGTAGACAAGAGGATAACGGACGTATCGGCAAGAACCTTCATTATCCGATATCTTCTTGATGCCCAATGCATTTGCTATAAGTTCATAATTCTCTTTATCTTGACGGAAGAAGCCGAACTTTGACTTCCCGCCCGCCATGTCGCTGGTGAAGGGATATTTCACTATACTGGCCAGAGTGGAATACGTCATCACGAAACCACCTTTTCTACGTCCCTTGAAATGATGCGTCAGCAAACGGAACGCATTGGCATTTCCCTCAAAATGAATCAGGTCTTCCCATTGCTCCGGTGTCAGGCGGTCACCCGTCTCCTCGCAGTAATAATCCTTGAGCCATTGTCCCTTACCCTCCGAGAAGAAAGTCCCGATGGCCTTCTCACCGCTATGACCAAAGGGAGGGTTACCCATATCGTGAGCCAGGCAAGCCGCCGAAACGATACTGCCCAGTTCGGTAAGGTGGGTGCCGTAAAGCCATGGGTGGTTTTGCAGGAGCAGACGACTCACATCATTGCCCAACGAACGTCCCACACTGCTCACTTCCAGACTATGCGTCAAACGGTTATGCACAAAGATGCTTCCGGGAAGCGGAAACACCTGCGTCTTGTTCTGCAAGCGACGGAAGGGAGCAGAAAAGATAAGACGGTCGTAGTCGCGCTGAAACTCAGTACGGTCATCAGGTCTTGAATCCTGATTCTCCATACCCAAGCGCTGTGAAGAGAGTAGCCGTTCCCAGTTCATTAGTTTACTGCATCAAAACCGTCAGAAAATTTCTTCTCCTTATAAATGAGTTTGGCTGCACCGCTGGTAGGATTCACTGCTTCGGGATGTTCCTTGGCATACGTATCAATGTGGCGCACACGCTTCTCATCGAAAATCTCATCCACGGCAATCAGGATGCCCGTTTCCTCAACGTCACCGAAACCATAGTTGATGGCAGTACCAAAGAGGCGCATGGTGGGAGACAGACTCATATAGGCATTCACCAATGGGGGAATGTTGTAGCCCAACTTACGCACTTCACGGTTCAGAATACGATAGTCTGCCTTGAAGGCATCCTCCACGAAGAGTTGACTTAACTCAGCAGGATCAGCCTCAATCTCAAGAGGCTTCATGGGCAGAATCAATTCATCCTTGTCTGCAAAATGCTTCTTCAGGAAGTAAAGGATCATATCACGACAGCGACGGTCGTAACTGGGATACATGGTAAACTTGCCAAAGAAGTAACGCACATTGGGCAAAATGACGGTAAGTGCACCCAATCCATCCCAAAGGTTGTCAAGTGCAAAAATACCCTTTGCGCCAAAACGCGAACTCTGGTATTCCAATGTCACGAACGAACGGCCCAACTCAATGGTATAAGGCATATAGTCCTTCATGAAATGGTCCGAGAAGTGGAACATGTGCGATGTTGCCAGAATGGGCTGTCCCTTCTCGTCCAACTGCACATCAGGTCCCAATATATAACGATAACCACCCAAGATCTTCTCTGCCTCAGGATCCCATACCAGCAACTGCTTGTAAGGGTTCTCCATTGTGTCATATTCATCCAGGTCGAGAGGTTTGCCTGTACCACCTCCCGCATCGCGGAAGGCAATTTCGCGCAGGCGTCCGATTTCGCGCACCACATTGGGCGAATCTTGCCAGGTTACGATATATATCTCATTGTTACTTTTGTTGGTGAAGCGAAGGCGTTTATCTTCTGTCAACTCGCTTTTCAGCACTTCCACCGGTATAGGATCAATAATCTGTTCCATTTCCATTGTTATTCTTCGCTATTATGAATGATAACTAACGTTATACTTTTCTGTTGCAATATATTTTTTATGACGTTAAAGTCCTGTTCTCTAAATATCCATTAGGGTTATAACTGACTCAGGTCCGTTGTCCGTTGTCTATCCCCCCAGTTCATACACTCTGTCCTGCAACCACTGTGCCCAGTCCTTGGCCGAGTGCGTCTTGTCGAAAGTCTGATAAGGAATGGGCTTGCCGATGTGCACCGTGTAATGGCGTCCGCGACTCTTGTACATCTCATCGGGCAGGAAGAGCATTGCCAAGTTAAACTTCAGATGCAGAAACTTGCATATGTTAGCCACACGGTAGAAACGCTTGCTGTTGGCACCTTCAAAATAGATAGGCACGATGTCGCGCTTGTGCTGTACGCTCTTCGTCACACAAGTCTTACCCCATGGAAGGTCACGGATGACACCCTTTTGCTTGCGACTGCACAAACCGGCAGGAAACATAATAACATGATTTTCACCGCCGAAGGCACTCTCCACGATGGCAGGGAAACTTCGGGCTTGCTTGCCCAACTTATTGATAGGCACACACAAAGGAGCCAATCCCTCAAGATTCATCAACAAGTCGTTAACCAGATACTTCACCTTGCCGTCATAGGCCTGCCCCAACACACTGCCCAGTGTCACACCATCAATGGCGCCCAGGGGGTGGTTGCTCACGAAGGTGTAATAACGGTCGTCGTGTGGCAGGTTCTCCAGTCCCTTCACGTCAATCGACGCACCGAGGTACTCAACACAATGGGTGCAAAAATCCACGCCCACATAACCTTTTCGCAAATAAGCGTTGATGAAATCCTGATGAATAAACTTCTTCAACCAGTTTACGACAAATTTGGGGACCTTCTTGCCACCTCGTTCGGCAACAATCTTGTCCAAATCAATTTCGGAGATTTTCTTCTCTCCGCCTTGGCTATTTATTTCTTCTGAACTGCCTTCTGATAATTTCTGTTCGTCCATCGCTGGCTATTTATGGTATGCTGATCTGTTGATTGTTGATGATGTATCGGCCGCGTGGCAGTCCGTTCAACCAATTCAGACCCTTGTTCAATCGCATGGCCATGTAGAATGTGCCACCACGAGTGTATATAGGCAATAGTTGGGCATAATCGCTAGTCACGCAAAGTGCATTGCCACGCACCTTCATGTGAACGGGAAAAGCAGACGATGACATTCGCTGACGGCGGATGGCATTTTCGTTCACCTTGCCCTTACCATCATCTGCCACGACAACATGATGCACCTGCGACGAATCGGTCTTGCAGACGCGTTTTTCGTCGGAAGCACATATAGCCTTGGCAAACACGACCCAAAAGACTAATGCCAGAAAAACCAATATACTTATACTTCTTTTCACGTTGCAAATTTACGCATAAAGTGCCAAACTGCAAAACAAATAAAGAAAAAAATGACTATATGCCAGAAAACAAAAAACAAAACTTACCCTATGGGTACTTTTTTCATCGTAAATTTGCACCCATATTTCGGAGAATGCGCCTTGCGCCTTGCATCCGCCCATTTTCAACAATACAATTAGCAACTCAAATGAAAGTACAGATAATCAACGAATCACACCACCCACTCCCACAATATGCCACCGCGCAGTCAGCAGGAGTAGACCTGAGAGCCAACCTTGACGAGCCCATCACCCTGCAACCCATGCAACGTGCCCTCATCCCAACCGGATTGCGCATTGCCCTCCCAGTAGGCTATGAGGCACAGGTGCGCCCCCGCAGTGGTTTGGCACTCAAGCACGGCATCACTGTGCTCAACACCCCCGGCACCATTGACGCCGACTACCGCGGCCTCATCGGAGTCATCCTCATCAACCTCGGACAAGAACCTTTCGTCATCAACGACGGAGAGCGTATTGCCCAGATGGTGATAGCACGCCACGAACAGGCAGAATGGGAGTTGTCGGAGACACTTGACGAGACAGAACGTGGCGATGGCGGATTCGGACACAGCGGAAAGAACTAACGTCCGCATCAGTATTTCTAAATCCTTACGCAAAGTGCAGAAAAAGAGTCATATCAATCGATTTGTATTCACGCTTCTGGTGTGGATAATGATGCCTTGCGCCTTGTTTTCTCGTACGCGTGCGGACGAGCACGAGGAGGAGGTTCAGCGACGACTCACCTATTACCACCTGGCTGCTCAGCGACAGAAGGCCAACGAGAACTATTCGGCCATGGTCGAACTTCTCCAGCACTGCCTTGAACTGGCACCCAACGACCCAGCCACCAATTTCGAACTGGCCATGGTGCAGATAAGCATCGGTCAGCAGGCAGCCGCCCTGCAGTTGC
>JAZUKS010000126.1:0-22332 GCA_045643405.1 Bacteroidaceae bacterium
ATCATTGCCGTGTCGATGATGTTGTGCGTGCTCTCTACCTTTTCCAGGACATGGAAGGTCTTCAACGGACAGTCCACGCTCTCGATATGCGTGTAACTGCGCTTCGTGATGATGAGTTGTTCCAGAATGGAATAGTCCTCACCATAGATGTTCAATGTCAGCGTATCCTTGTCCTTGTTGTGACTCAAGGGTAGTGCTACGCTACTTGTCCTGATACCCCGGTTAAACAGCACACTATCCGTGCCGGTGGCGGTAATGGTCAGTGTGTCGGTCAGCGCCACGGCATCTCCCTTGCTCGAGTAAAATGCCAGTTTGCACTCTACCGTGTTGTTCAGCGAACAATCTATGTCATCGCATCCCGTTAATGCCAAAATGCAAGTGACAAAGACCAATATATGTTTTATTATCTTTTTCAAAATCTGAATTTCAATATCTTTTAATATAGAGTCCTCAATCTTCAATCCTCAATCCTCCGCTCAGCGGGCTTGCCCGATGCTTTGGCTATCTTTCAGACGTCGAACTACCCTTCGTGGCAAAGTGAAGAAAGAACCTTCAATCCTCAACCCTCAATCTTCAACCTTCAATCCTCAACCCTCAACCCTCAATCCTCAACCTTCAATCCTCAACCCTCAATCTTCAACCACCTTTAGAACTCTTCTGCTACGTGGTACTTGTTTCTCTCTTGTGAGTTTCGACTGATAAGTTCGCCCAGGAATCCGGCAAGGAACAACTGTGTGCCCAGGATCATCATGGTCAAAGCGATGTAGAAGTAGGGTGAGTCGGTTACCAAGGCATGAGGAATTCCCTTGCACAGACAGTATAGTTTGGTGCCTCCCACTACCATCACGGCGATGAGGCCGATGATGAACATGATGCTACCCAGGAAACCGAAAACGTGCATGGGTTTCTTTCCGAAGGTACTCAGGAACCAAAGCGTGATGAGGTCAAGGTATCCGTTCACGAAACGGTTCCAACCCATGAACTTTGATTTTCCGTGCTTGCGTGCCTGGTGATGAACCATCTTCTCGCCAATGCGGTTGAATCCGGCTTCCTTTGCCAGGTAGGGAATGTAGCGATGCATCTCGCCAAATACCTCGATATTCTTGACCACCTCCTTGCGGTACGCCTTCAGTCCACAGTTGAAGTCGTGCAGATTCTTGATACCGCTCACCTTGCGTGCTGTGGCGTTGAACAACTTGGTGGGAATTGTCTTCGACAAGGGGTCACCTTGCTTGCGGTTCATCTTGTAACCGCTCACCAAGTCGTAACCGTCCTCGATAATCATGCGACGGAGTTCGGGAATCTCGTCGGGCGAGTCCTGCAAGTCGGCATCCATGGTGATGACTACATCGCCCTGGGCACGTTCAAAACCGCAATACAGAGCGGGACTCTTGCCATAGTTTCTGCGGAAGCGTATGGCATGCACCTCGGGGAACTCGGCACGCAAGTCCTGCAACACCTTCCATGAGTTGTCGGTAGAACCATCGTTGATAAATATGATCTCATATGTGAGTCCGTTCTCGTCCATCACGCGCTTTATCCAAGCGTGAAGTTCTTTCAATGACTCGTCCTCGTTGTAAAGAGGAACTACTACAGATACATCCATTGTTTTTTTCTTATTTTCGAAACTTGCTTGCAATCTTCGTTGTGCGCCCTATGCTCAACCATTCAGTTTTCTCTCATACTCGGGGCAATCAGTAAAATTGCTTGCATTATTTTGTTGTTGTTTTCTCTATTTATCGGGCTTGTGGCATTTGTCTTTAATCCTCAACCCTCAACCCTCAACCTTCAATCCTCAATCATTCACCCTCAACCATTCACCCTCAACCTTCAATCCTCAACCTTCAATCCTCAATCATTCACCCTCAACCTTCAATCCTCAACCTTCAATCCTCAACCATTCACCCTCAACCTTCAATCCTCAATCATTCCCCCTCAATCCTCAATCGGTATCCGCTTCCCCCTAAAGGGGGACGGGAGGGGGTCTTATCTATTCGCCTTCTCCCCCGCCTTGCTACCAATGAGGCACAGTAGCGATAGGATGGCGAAGAAGAACCCCAGCAGGAAGTTTGTCGACATCAGTCCCATTACAAAGTCCTTGATAGACATGGTCTGTAATTCGGAGGCGGCTATCTTGAAGTTCTCGAGCATTTGGGTTGCATTCATGGCCTTGTAGGCTTCTTCGACCTCTGGCGAGTTGAGCAGGTTGGCAATGTTGTTGCACATCCTGCCTTCGTCAATCAATGCGAAGTAACCGTATTGCACGGCGGTAGTCAGCAATACACAGCAGAAGAAGGTGAACCATGCTACCCAAGCGCATCTTAATATGTTCAGCGAAGGTTCCTGTTGGCGGTATTTCCTGATCTTGATGCCGGCCAGCGGAATGGATGCTAAACCGACCAAGTACGACAGTTGTGCCCACATTGATGGGAAACTGGTGGCGAACATCAGAAAACTTACTACCCAAGTTCCTGCTACTGCCAATCCCAACCACATGGCATAGCGTCGTGCTTCTTTATAATCGAATATTTCCATAATTGGGTGCAAAGATACGAAAAAAACGCCAACTACGCGCGCAAACATAGTTAAAAAAAGATTAAAAGAGTCGTTTTCTTGGCGTTGTCGCGCAATTATTCTGCAATTGGTTTCGCGCAAAGGTTGGCGAGTTGCCGGGAAGGCTTTCTGTGGCACGAAAAATCACGTGTTTTTTCCGTGTTTTTCTCGGTCAGTCTTCGTGTTTCCTTCGCATTTTCTTCGTGTTTTCCCTTTTCTTTTGCCACACTTGCTTTTTCTTTGACTACATTTTTCCTATGTGTTTTCTATGAGATGACTATGCTGAAAGTCCAATCAAAGTCCAATTAAAGTCCAATCAAAGTCCAATCTTTCTTTTATTTTTTAGTAGTTTGATTGTAATTTAATCGTCATTTCTTTGGAGATAGAATAGAAGCTCGTTGGAGGAACCACGTTGCGATTTCTCCGTACGTTGACGGACTAAATGTGAAGCGTTGCAAAAAAAATGTGCATTTTATTTGGTGGAATGAAAATAAAGACGTACCTTTGCCGTCGCAAAATGGGAAAGTCCTGTACGGCATGCTCCCTCGGAATCCTCCAGGGCTTGATCGCAGCAAAGGTACTTGGTTGTAGCGGCGCGATATAGTTCGCTTTCCCACCCGCCTCTTTAGCTCAGTTGGCCAGAGCACGTGATTTGTAATCTCGGGGTCGTTGGTTCGAATCCGACAAGAGGCTCAGAAAGAAGAGAGTTCATAGCGGACTTCTCTTCTTTTTTTGTTTATCAGGCATTGTTTTTCATAATTATTTTGTACCTTTGTCGCCGATATTAAAAAGTTATGGCAAAAGACAAGGTAATGTATGTGTGCGATTCGTGCGGCATGGAGAGTCTGAAGTGGCTCGGCAAGTGCCCGTCGTGTGGTCAGTGGGGAACGATGAAGGAGTTCAAGGTTAAGGCAGAAAAGCCAGCCTCGGCTTCCGTTCGTGCTGCCTTGCAGGCTGCAGGTGCAGATGCCGACAAAAAGCACAATACGCCACGTCCCATGCGTATGATTGAGGCTGGCAAGGAACCACGCATTGACATGATGGATGCCGAACTCAACCGCGTCTTGGGTGGTGGTCTTGTTCCAGGAAGTCTGGTGCTTTTAGGCGGAGAACCTGGTATCGGAAAAAGTACTTTGGTTTTGCAGACTGCATTGAAACTTAGCAAGATGCGTAAGGTTCTCTATGTGAGTGGCGAGGAAAGTGCCCGTCAGATAAAACTCCGTGCAGAACGTCTTTGCGAGGGTTTGCAGAATGTCCCTTCTGGTGCATCGAATACGTCGTCTACCGAGGTTGATGACAACCTTCTCGTACTTTGCGAAACCTCTCTCGAACAAATCTTCGAGCAGATTGCCGAGGTACAACCCGACCTTGTTGTAGTAGACTCTATTCAGACCATTTCCACTGAAACTGTCGACAGTTCGCCGGGCAGTCTCAGTCAGATTCGTGAGTGTGCCGCTGCCTTGCTGAAATATGCGAAGACGGGCGGAGTGAGCATCTTGCTCATTGGCCATATTACAAAGGAAGGTACTTTGGCTGGTCCCAAGGTGTTGGAGCATATTGTTGACACGGTATTGCAGTTTGAGGGCGATCAGCATTATATGTACCGCATCCTTCGTGGCATCAAGAACCGCTTTGGCAATACTAGCGAACTGGGCATCTATGAGATGCGTCATGATGGTTTGCGACAGGTCACCAATCCCAGCGAACTGTTGCTGACGGACAACCGCGAGGGATTGTCGGGCGTTGCCATTGCTTGCGCTATCGAGGGTGTGCGCCCTTTCCTTATTGAGACACAGGCACTTGTCAGTACCGCGGCATACGGAACGGCACAGCGTAGCACTATCGGTTTTGAAGGTCGCCGCTTGAATATGCTACTGGCAGTACTTGAAAAACGCGTCGGTTTCAAACTTGCGCAAAAGGACGTGTTCCTGAACATTGCGGGCGGATTGCGTGTTACCGATCCGGCTCTTGACCTTAGCGTTATTGCTGCGGTTTTGAGCAGTAATGTGGATGCTCCCATCGAGGGCGATGTGTGTATGGCTGGCGAGGTTGGTCTGAGTGGCGAGATTCGTCCTGTATCGCGCATTGAACAGCGCATTGCCGAGGCCCAGAAATTAGGTTTCAAGCGTATGCTTGTGCCTGCTCATAACATGCAGGGACTCAATGCGAAATCATATAAGATAGAACTCGTTCCGGTACGCAAGGTCAGCGAGGCAGTCAGGGAGTTATTCGGATAGTTCCTCCTTTGGTCTGCATTTTAGTATATGAAATATAGATGAAGTAATGAAGATAATAAAAAACACCATATTCTTGTGTGCTTGCCTGGTGATGGTCATGATACATTTGTCTGCCACCACCGATGGCTTTACCATCAACAAGATTGATGATGCCTTGTTTGCCAAGATGAAGGGTAAGTCATTCCGTGAGGGTTGCACGACAAAGCGTGACGATTTGCGCTATCTCACGGTCTTGCACTATGATGCCAACGGAAAGGTTCAGAAGGGTGAGCTGGTTTGCAATAAAGCCATTGCGCAGGACTTGATTGAGATTTTCCAGGCACTTTATGAGGCGAAATATCCCATTGAGCGCATGAAACTTATTGACGAGTACGATGGCGATGACGAGCAGTCAATGCGTGCGAACAATACCTCGTGTTTCAATTTCCGTAAGGTGGCCGGAACCCGTAGTTTGTCAAAGCATGCGCGTGGCATGGCCGTCGATGTCAATCCTTTCTACAATCCTTATATACACACCCTTAATGGTAAGCAACTCATTGAACCACAAGGTAGTTCTGTGTGGGCAAGCAATCGTAACAAGAAGCGCAATGCTATGATTATCGTGGGTGATGACTTGTGCCTGAAACTTTTCCGCCAGCATGGGTTTACATGGGGTGGCAATTGGCGCAACAAGGATTACCAGCACTTCGAAAAGAAAATTGTGAAGAAAAAATGATTAACGAATACCAGATACGCGTTCTGCCAGAGCAGGCAGCCAGCGAACAGGCCATAAAGCACTTCATTGCCCGTGACAAAGGCATGGATGAGCGCACCATCAGAGCCGTACGTGTGTTGAAGAGAAGTATTGATGCTCGTCAGCGCACCATCTTTGTCAATCTTACCATCAGGGTGTTTGTCAACGAGAACCCAACGGAAATGGAATACACTCCCGTTCATTACCGTGATGTGAGTGAGTGTCCTTCGGTGATTGTAGTGGGTGCTGGTCCTGGCGGTTTGTTCGCCGCTTTGCGACTCATTGAGTTGGGATTCCGTCCCATCGTGGTTGAACGTGGTAAGGATGTTCGTGAGCGTAAGAAGGATATTGCCAAGATACGTCCTGAGCAACGTGTTGATCCTGAATCAAACTACTCGTTTGGCGAAGGTGGTGCTGGGGCGTATTCCGACGGAAAACTATACACGCGTTCCAAAAAGCGTGGCAATAGCGAGAAGATTCTCAATGTGTTCGTGCAGCATGGCGCTTCGCCCACCATCCTGAGTGACGCTCATCCACATATCGGTACGGACAAGTTGCCTCGTGTCATTGAGAATATGCGTAACACCATTCTCCGTTGTGGTGGCGAGGTGCATTTCCAGACCCGCATGGAGGCACTCATCCTGGATGGGAATAAGGTAAAGGGTGTTGCGTGCAAGCGACTGGCAGAAGACGGTCGCGAGGTGGAGTTCTGCTCGGACGCTGTGATTCTGGCAACAGGTCATTCTGCTCGCGATGTGTATCGATGGTTACATGCCAATGGCGTGGAGATCGAAGCAAAGGGCTTGGCCGTAGGCGTACGTTTGGAGCATCCCTCGTTGCTCATTGACCAGTTGCAGTATCACAATCGCAATGGTAGAGGCAAGTATCTGCCTGCTGCGGAATATAGTGTTGTACAGCAAGTTGAGGGTAGGGGAGTGTACAGTTTCTGCATGTGCCCTGGCGGTTTCGTGGTACCCGCCGCTACTGGTCCGGAACAGATTGTCGTCAATGGTATGAGTCCCAGCGGTCGTAATGGCCAGTGGAGTAACAGTGGTATGGTGGTTGAGATACATCCCGAGGATGTACTTGCTGAGATGAGGCAGGCAGGCGGTACGCAGAAGATGGGTGGTGACGATGCTTTGTCGGAGCAGTTGACGGATTCCGAACTTTCTGCTATCAATGCAGAACCCGCCATTGAAAAGGATCCTCTTTGCGTGATGCGTTTCCAGGAGCAGATGGAGCGTGATTGCTGGTTGCAGGGCAATAGACAGCAAACGGCTCCTGCACAAAGAATGGCCGACTTCGTTAACAACCGTTTGTCTTACGACCTTCCCAAGAGCAGTTATGCTCCTGGGTTGATAAGTAGTCCCCTGCATTTCTGGATGCCTAAATTCGTGTCGCACAGGTTGCAGGAGGGTTTCAAGATGTTTGGTAAGCGTCAGCACGGTTTCCTTACCAATGAGGCTGTTGTGATAGGCGTGGAAACGCGTACGAGCAGTCCCGTCCGCATCCTTCGTGACAACGATACCTTGCAACACGTCCGCATCGAGGGACTTTATCCTTGCGGAGAAGGTGCTGGTTATGCCGGTGGCATTGTCTCTGCCGGTGTAGATGGCGAACGATGTGCGGAGAGTGTGGCAAAGCAATTCATGTCAATTCAAAATTAATCAGGTATAAATGCAGGTTTTCACAAGGAATATATGCAATAGGACATTTGCTTGTTTGGTTAGGCAAGCAAAGCGTTTGTTGCATCATCCTTGTGCTAATACTTTGAGCATATTGTGCTTCTCTTTGCTTTTCCTGTTTGCTGATAATGCTTATGCTCAGGCATCCAAGCGACCAAAAAAGAAAAAGAAGGTAGAAACGGTAAGTTACCATGGCATAGATGTCTCTAAATATCAAGGCGAAATAGATTGGAAAGCCGTTGCCAGTGACCGTCACATACAATTTGTCTACATCAAGGCAACCGAGGGATCGGGTATGGTGGACAGGATGTATCGATGCAACATAGAGGGAGCCCGTCGTGCAGGACTCAAGGTGGGCAGTTACCACTTCTTTACCTCTCGTTCCACACCCGAGGCGCAGTTTGAAAACTATTGCCGTAATGTTAAATCCTGCGAACAGGACTTGATACCAATGGTTGACGTAGAGGAGTCGGGCGTTTCAACGTGGGGCAGAGCCGAACTGCAACGCAACCTGGCAACCTTTATGAACCTTGTCAAAGAGAAGTTCGGTATGGCTCCTCTTTTATATAGTCAATACCAGTTCTACAACGACTTCTTGGCACCTGAATTTAACAAATACTATATCTTTATTGCCCGATACGGAAAACAGAAACCTGTACTTCGTGGCGGAGGCCGTTACAACATTTGGCAATATTCCGAAACGGGAAAAGTCAAGGGTATTGTAGGTCCTGTCGACCTTTCTTGTTTTGCTAATGGCACTTCTATCCGGAATATCACTTATGTGACAACTAAAAAGAAAAAGAAGTAATATCTCATTTCCGTAAAATAGACATTCTTTTGTGCAATGTCGGTTTGTTTTTTTGTGGCATAGATAGTCGTCTTGTGATGCCCAATATGTTGTTTTGCAAAGTCGATATGTCATTTTCGACATGTTGATGGTTGATTATGGCAGAATGTGCTTGCTTTTGTGCTTCATAATAGCTATATTTGCAAGAGCAAGGTTCTATGCGTACACTATTGTGCTTTCCCTTGTTTTCAAGACTCTAATTATACAACATTATTACAAACCGTTTATTTAAGTACAAATGAAAAACTATTTCGATTTGAAAGGAAATGTGGCAATTGTCACAGGTTGCTCTACGGGTTTGGGTGTCCAGATGGCTCGCGCTCTGGCAAGCCAGGGTTGCACGATTGTTCCTATTGCTCGCCGTTTAGAGAAGTTGCAGGAAGTTGCTAAGATGCTGACTGAAGAATTTGGTGTAGAGGCATATCCCATTCGTTGTGATATCACGGATACTGAAATGGTCAATGGTATGGTTGACGAAGTCGTAAAGCGTTATGGACGTATTGATATCCTTATTAATAATGCAGGTACAGGTGCCGTTGCCCCTGCGGAAGACATCACCGACGAGCAGTTCGCTAACGAGATGAACATCGACCTGTTCGGCTCTTTCAAGGTTGCTCGTGCTGTTGCCAAGAAGGCTATGATTCCCGCTAAGTATGGTCGTATCATCAATATCGCCTCCATGTATGGTCTGGTGGGTAACAAGATCGCTCCCGCTTCTCCTTATCATGCTGCCAAGGGTGGCGTAGTGAATATGACTCGTGCATTGGCTGCTGAGTGGGGCAAATATGGTATCACTTGCAATGCAATCTGTCCCGGATACTTTGTGACCCCTCTTACAAAAGAGACATTGGATAGCCAGTGGTTCCAGGATTATGCAAAGGGTGCAATCCCTACCGAGCGTTACGGAGTGGAAGGTGAACTGGATACCGCAGCTTTGTTCCTGAGCAGTCGTGCTTCGGGATATGTCACGGGAGTGATGCTTCCTGTTGATGGTGGCTACACTTGCATGTAGTTTCGGGTTGCGCTTTCATGAATTTACGACTTACACTTGCATGTGATTATTGGATGCATTTGCATAGTTGTTAGTCGCATTCACATATTTTATATAATGTGAGTTGGTAGACCAACTCACATTTTTTTAAATACGGACATTGTTGGTCCTTTGTTGTGGATTCCTTTATGGGTTTTCTCTTGATTTGCTGAAATGCTTTTTTTCTTTATAGTTTCATGAAAGTGTTTGTGAGGTGTCACGATGAAAAAACGCACCGATGCAATAAATCAATGCGTATTTGACGATAAAACAGCTCTGGATATGCTTTTTTGATGCGTTTTGCAGAAAAAATACTCATTTATCACTTTTTTTTCGTAAAAAATTTCTCCGTAATTTGTGAAATTTGTAAATTTGCGTCGTTTTAGAAAAACAGGATATAAAACTGTAAAAATTGTATTTAACATTTTAAAGAAAAAGGTAAAATGAAGAAGTTTTTTGTAATCGCAATGGCCGCTATGAGCTTGACCGTTGTTAGCTGCAAGAAGGAGCAGGTAAACATTGATGAGCAGGCTAAGGTTTACGCTGAGAAGGTAATCGCTGCTCAGGAGTCTGGTGACGAGGCTGCCATCGCTGCTGCAAACAAGGAGATGGAAGATTTCGCAAACGGTAAGTTGAGCGAGGAGGAGCAGGCTAAGTTCAAGGCTGCTATCGAGGCTATCTACGCTGACTATGCTGCAAAGAAGAGCGCTGAGGCTGCTGAGGCTGAGGCTGCTGCTGCAGAGGTTGCTGATAGCACTGTTGCTGAGGTTGTTGAGGCTGTTGAGGCTGAGTAATCAGACAACTTACAGAGTAAAAATATTAGGGCTGGTCATTCGACCAGCTCTTTTTTTTGTTGTGAAACGTACCTCGTTGTTGATAAAGGCGTTCCGGCTTTCTGACTTTTTGGATTTGTGTTTTCCTTTTTTATGCCCTAATCTGCATAATTTTACGTCTTCCAGATGATTTTTAATCATTTTTAATCTTTTTTTCCGAAATTATTTTTGCAAAATGTTAAAAAAGTGTAACTTTGCAAAGTTTTTCAAGATAGATAGAATTTATTCAATATAATTATTTAACAATTTAAAGTAAAAAGGTAAAATGAAGAAGTTTTTTGTAATCGCATTGGCTGCTATGAGCATGACCTTTGTTAGCTGTAAGAAGAGTGTAGAGGCACAGGCTGAGGCTTATGTTCAGGAGTGCTATGACGCAATGGAGAAGAAGGATATGGACAAGATGATGAAGGTAGCTGAGGAGGCAGAGAAGTGGATGAACTCACTTTCTGACGAGGATAAGGCTAAGGCTGAGAAGGCTGCTGAGGCTAAGAGCATCGCTCTCGGTATGAAGGAGCCTCTCCAGGCAGAGGCAGAGGCAGAGGATGAGGTAGAGGCTCCCGTTGAGGAGGTTGCTGAGGCTCCCGCTGACAGCACTGTTTCTGAGTAATCTTGCTCCTAACAGACAATAAACATATGGAACTGGTTTCATTTGAGATCAGTTCTTTTTTTTGCCCAAATTTAGTAGTAGCATCTGATTTGGCACTTTCTCTTGACTTTTTGCATTTTCTTGAATAAAAATTTCGATATTAAGAAAAAATGATGTACCTTTGCATCGATTTGTTAAGAAAACACTTTAAATAGAAGGCTACTATCCTACTAATCCGCATTTGGTATCATGACTAATAATGGATAAATCTATGGTAAGAAAAAGTATGAACCGTAGAAATAGGATATCCCCTTCCAGAATTTAAAGACGTCTACAGATGCTGTTGGCATACTGATAGATTGTTAGTCAGTCTTAATGATCAAAGACTAAAAAGAACATTATATAACTATTAATTATTAACAATTAAAAAACAAACAAATGAAAAAGTTTTTTGTAATCGCATTGGCTGCTATGAGCATGACCTTTGTTAGTTGTAAGAAGAGTGTTGAGGATCAGGCAAAAGCTTATGCAGTGAAGATGATGGAAGCAGAGAAGTCTGGTGACAAGGACAAGATGAATGCTCTTCAGCAGGAAATGGAAGAGTGGGGCAAGTCTCTCTCTGAGGAGGATCAGAAGAAGGTAAAGGCTGCTATGGAAGATGTTATCATGGAAGAGGCAGCTAAGCAGCTCGGTGTTTCTGTAGAGGAACTGAAGGCTAACGGTGGTGGTTTGGAGTAATCACACCTTGACTTATGCAATGATATTTCTAGAGATGCCCCTTTTTCCAGGGGCATCTTTTTTGTTGTGTAATTCTTACTATTTTTCGTTCTGTAAATCCTACAGTCTTTTTGTTGTGTAAATCTTACTGTCTTTTTGTTGTGTAATTCCTACTTTTTTTGTTGTGTAAATCCCACTGTCTTTTTGTTCTGTAAATCTTACAGTCTTTTGTTCTGTATATTCTCCTGTTTTTAACAGTAAGGATTGGTTGCCTTTTCCCTTCCGATGGTGGTTTGAGGACCATGTCCGGGATAAACAATGGTGTTTTCGGGGAGTACCAGCAATCGCTCGCGTATGGAACTTATTTCTGTGTCCATATTACCGCCGGGAAGGTCAGTTCGGCCTACACTACCGGCAAACAGTGTGTCACCACAAAATAGGATACCTTCTTCTTCGATGTAAAAACAAACACCGCCAGGCGTGTGACCAGGTGTGTGGATGACTTCAATGGTTACTCCTCCCAACTCTATCTTCTGACCGTCAGTAATATATGCTGAAGGTGAAGGTAATGGGGTAGGAAAGGGTTCGCCCATCATAGCCATGGTACTGTCATTGGCATGGGTGTACAGCAAATGGTCGGCTGCATGAAAGATTGGTGCTATGCCAAAGTCGCGCTCCACGTAGTGAAGACCATATATGTGGTCAAAGTGCGTGTGTGTCTGTAAGGCGTAGCGCAAGGTCAATCCCTGTTCTTTGATGTATTGCTGTATGGGTTGCCAGGCATGCTCACCATAGGCTCCGCAATCAATGATGGCAGCTTCTCCGTTGTGACTGAATACATAGGTATTCTCTCCTATGTGGTTGGATATAAATGATTTCAGCATCTTTATTTTGTTTGTATGCAAGTGTAAACAACCTTCTTTGTCTCGAAATATTCTTCCTCAAAGAAGTCGGAGAGGGGTGTGATGTCGCTTGTGTTCTTGACGGGTAGCACCTCATGCTCCAGTTCTCCTCCCTTTAGGCAGATGAGTCCGTTGGGCAGACCGTTTTGCTGACGGGGTGAGATGTTCTTGCGGATAATCTTGATGAGATCGACAAGAGGCATTACGGCACGCGAAACCACAAAGTCGAACTTCTCCTTTATCTCTTCGGCGCGGCACCAGCGTGTTTCAACGTTTTTCAGCCCCAATGCGTTGACAACCTCCTGGCATACAGTAATCTTCTTGCGCACACTGTCTACCAGCAAGAAATGTGTGTCGGGAAACATGATGGCCAATGGTATACCGGGAAAACCGCCACCGCAACCGAGGTCCATTATCTTGGAACCGGGCGTGAAACGTATGATTTCGGCGATGCCTAATGAATGCAGCACATGGTGCTCGTATAGGTTGTCGATATCCTTGCGTGATATGACATTGATCTTGGCATTCCAATCATGATACAACGCGTCGAGGGCTGCAAACTGCACCTTCTGCTCCTCTGTCAAATTGGGGAAGTATTTTAGTATTTTCTCCATGATTTATTGTTTGTTTACGGTGGCAGATACCGTACCACCTTTATTTGTTTTTCTTATAAGAATAGCCAGCAAGGCACAAGCTCCCATTACAAACGGATAGTATAGGTAGGGTATGATGCTGACGGGATTGACTGCCGCAAGTCCACTGGCAATGAGCAATTGCGCTCCATAAGGGATGAGGCTCTGTGCCAGGCATGAGAACGTGTCAAGAATAGATGCGCTGCGACGCGGATCCACACCGCATTGCTCGGAAATCTCCTTGGCGATAGGACCAACCGTGAGAATGGCAATGGTGTTGTTGGCCGTGCAGAGGTTGGTTAGGAATACCAGGAAAGCGATGCTCATTTCTGCCATACGCGTGCTTCGGATATGGCGGAACAAACGCTTCATAATGAAGTCAATACCTCCATTATAGCGCACCAATTCCATCAGACCTCCTGCCAAGAGTGTGACGATGATAAGTTCTGCCATATTCATGATTCCTGCTCCCATGGCGTTGATGAACTCAAAACCATTGAGATGCCCAAAACTCAGTCCTATAACTGCAACCAGGAACAGTCCGGTAATCAGTACAACCATCACGTTGATGCCAATGAGGGCGGTAATGAGTACGGTAAGATAAGGCAGTACGAGCCATAAGTCAACAGGGCGCTTCATCTCTTGTACCTGGGTGTCTGTGCCCATGGCAATATAGATGATGAGTACAATCACAGCGGCCGGAACTACGATCCTTGAGTTGACAATGAACTTGTCCTTCATTCGGCAACCTTGTGTGCGCGTTGCCATAATGGTAGTGTCTGATATGAACGATAGGTTATCGCCAAAATACGCTCCACCCACCACAATGCCCACTATCTCGGCCAGGGGGATGTTAGTCTGTGATGCAATGCCTTGCGCTATTGGAATCAAGGCAGCAATGGTGCCGACACTGGTTCCCATGCTCAGCGAGATAAAGCAGGCAGAGAGGAACATACCCGACAATATCATCTTGCCAGGCAGAATGCTCATGGCCAGGTTGACGGTAGCATCGATGGCTCCCATTTGCTTGGCACCGGAGGCAAAGGCACCGGCCAGGATGAATATCCATATCATCAGCATGATGTTCGGTTGGCCTGCTCCCTTTGAAAGCATCTCGATGCGTTGCTCCATGCGTGCTCCGCGTGTAATGATGACGGCATAGATGCAAGTCAGCACGAAGGCCGTAGTGATAGGCGTTGCATAGAAGTCGCCACTTAGAATGCCACACAGCAAATAGAAAACACAAAAGAAAAACAACGGCGAAAGGGCCATGAGTCCCTGCGCCCAACCAATGGTTGAACGTACCGATTGTTGCATTGCAGATGTGCTTTGTGAATCTATTTTGTTGCTCATAATGTGATTTCAGTGCGAAATTACATATTATTTTTCAAAGAAGAAGAAATATAAAAAAATAATTTCGTAAATTTGCAAGCAAATGGGTTGTTTGACCTTATACGCAGAAGAATAGACGCGAATTTCGCGTAAAAGAAAGAATTCGATAATTCAACCAAAATATTATAAAAGATAAATGGCAAAGATTGTAACTATGGGCGAGATTATGCTCCGCCTTTCTACTCCTGGTCAGAGTCGCATTGTTCAGACCGATACTTTCGACATCAATTATGGTGGCGGTGAAGCAAACGTGGCAGTCAGCTTGGCTAACTACGGACACGATGCTTACTTCGTGAGCAAGATGCCTAAGCATGAGGTAGGTCAGGCATGTCTTAACTCATTGCGCCGTTATGGTGTACACACCGACTTCATTGCTCGTGGTGGCGATCGTCTGGGCATCTACTACCTGGAGACCGGTGCTTCTATGCGTCCCTCAAAGGTTATCTACGACCGTGCGCACAGTTCTATCGCTGAGTGCAAGCCCGAGGATTTCGACTTTGATGCCATCTTCGAAGGTGCAGAGTGGTTCCACTGGAGTGGTATTACCCCCGCCATCAGCGATGCCAGTGCAGAATGTCTGCGTTTGGCATGTATCGCAGCCAAGAAGCATGGCGTGACCGTTAGTTGTGACCTTAACTTCCGCAAGAAGTTGTGGACAAGCGAGAAGGCACAGAGCATCATGCGTCCCTTGATGCAGTATGTTGACGTGTGCATCGGTAATGAGGAGGATGCTGAACTTTGTCTTGGTTTCAAGCCTGAGGCCGACGTTGAAGGCGGTAGCACAGACGCAGAGGGTTACAAGGGCATTTTCAAGGGAATGATGGAGACCTTCGGTTTCAAGTATGTCATCTCAACTCTCCGCGAGAGTTTCTCTGCAACCCACAATGGTTGGAAGGCTATGATCTACAATGGTGAGGAGTTCTATGTGAGCAAGCGTTATGACATTGATCCTATCATCGACCGTGTTGGTGGTGGCGACTCATTCTCGGGTGGTATCATCCACGGTTTGCTTACCAAGGCTACTCAGGGCGAGGCTCTCGAGTTTGCCGTTGCGGCTTCTGCCCTCAAGCACACCATTCCCGGCGATTTCAACTGCGTTTCTGCCGAAGAGGTTGAGGCCTTGGCTGGCGGTGCAGCAAATGGTCGTGTGCAGAGATAATTCCATTTCCACGGAAGTGAGATGTACATGCTACATGTCAAATTGCAAATGAAATAATGGCAAAATTCAGTAAATACGAGGTGATGGCAAAGATTGCTGCCGCACCTATGGTTCCTGTTTTCTATAACAAGGACGTTGAGATATGTAAGAATGTAGTGAAGGCATGCTACGAGGGTGGCGTGCGTGCATTCGAGTTTACCAACCGTGGTGATTTCGCCCACGAGGTGTTCGCAGAACTCTCAAAGTGGGTGGACAAGGAGTGCCCCGAGTTGGCATTGGGTATCGGTAGCATTGTAGATGCACCTACCGCAGCACTCTACCTGCAGTTGGGCGCAAATTTCGTTGTCGGTCCCCTCTTCAACCCCGACATTGCTCCCGTGTGCAACCGTCGTAGCGTAACCTATTGCCCTGGTTGCCTTACTCCCAGCGAGATTGGCAAGGCACAGGAGTTGGGTTGCGACTTTACCAAGGTGTTCCCCGGCGATGTAGTCGGTGCAAATCTCGTTAAGGGTATCCTCGCTCCCATGCCTTGGTCAAAGATCATGGTTACTGGTGGTGTTGCTCCCGAGAAGGAGAATCTTGAGAAGTGGTTCAAGGCAGGTGTCTTCTGTGTGGGTATGGGTAGCAAGCTCTTCCCCAGCGATGTTGTAAAGGCTGGTGATTGGCAGTATGTTACCGATAAGTGCAAGGAAGCATTGAGCTATTGCCATAAGTAATTCTGCAAATCCTTCCCGCCAAGACGGGCGGGAAGGATTCATTATAAACATTCATTTATTCAAGTTTCGCAAGTTACAATTTGCGAAAGTAAAATCCTAATACTATGAAATACAATCGTTGTGGTGAGAGTGGTGTACTGCTTCCCAAGGTGTCTTTGGGATTTTGGCACAATTTCGGAGTTAATACCCCTTATGAACGTTCAAGGGACATTGCCTTGCGCGCCTTTGAAGAGGGTGTTACACATTTTGACCTGGCTAATAATTACGGTCCTAATCCTGGAGATGCAGAGTTGAGATTAGGCAAGTTGTTGCGTGAAGACCTGAAGGGGCATCGCGATGAACTCTTCATCAGTACCAAGGCGGCTTATGATATGTGGGACGGTCCTTATGGAATGTGGGCCAGTCGCAAGCATCTGATGGCCAGTCTCGATCAAAGTCTGGAACGTATGGGCTTGGAGTATGTAGACCTTTTCTATTGCCACCGCTATGATCCTGACACACCACTCATCGAGACGCTTCAGACACTTGCCGACATTGTACGTCAAGGCAAGGCACAGTATATTGGTATTTCACGTTGGCCTCGCAATGCTTTCCGTTATGCCCTGCATTACATGGCCGAGCGCGATGTTCCCATACTGATCTATCAGGGCAAATTGAATATGCTGGAGCGTGAACCTCTCGATGATGGTATTCTCGACGAACTCTCACAATACCAGATTCCCTATAATAGTGACTCTGTATGGGGTAGTGGTGAGATGTGGGGTGATAAGTCAGTATTGCAGATTCCTCGTCCCGGATTGATCTCGTTCTCTCCTTTGGCACAGGGACTGCTCACCAACCGCTATCTTAATGGCATTCCCGCAGGTTCGCGTATGACAGAAGAACACTTCTTGAAGTCTTCTTCTCTGACCGAAGACTTGCTGTGCCGTTTGCGTGCCCTTGACGAGATGGCCGGACAGCGTGGAGAGTCATTGGCACAAATGGCATTGGCATGGATTATGCACTATGAAGGCGTGACCAGTGTACTGGTTGGTGCCAGTAGCGTAGCACAGTTAGAGGCTAATTTGAAGTGCATTGATTCTGCTCCTTTCACAGATGAAGAATTGCAACGCATAGAAACAATATTGGCGGGTAAGTAATACCCGCCAATTTCTTTATTACTCTTTCTTCTTTTAGACTGAAGACAGTAGTTACGAAGTCCGAAGTCAAGAAGTCAAGAAGTCAAGAAGTCGAGGGCTCAGCGGTTTTGCCTCTCGCGTTAGTTGAAGAAATTCCAACTCACACCCCAATGGATGGTCATGGGGTTGATGGGGTAGTGGGGCGCAAGGAACATGTTGCCCGTACCAGCGTTGACATGGTTGGCCGTGATGTACATGCGACAATGCTTGAGGTGCAGATTGACGTAAGCATTGATGATGGGGTAGTTGCCAATCTTTACGCGGGGAGTATTGGCATCCTGCACGGCAAACTGACCGATGTTGCCACTATAATCGGGGGCATAGTAATTGGTGAAGTATCTCATGTCGGCACCCAACTCCACTCTCAGCACCTTTGCAACGCGGAACAGCAGGTACAGGTTGGTGTAAGCGTTGAAGGCAGGCAAGGGCATGACGTCCTTGTCTGACGAGTGCTGATAGGTCAGTTCGTTTTCCCATACCAATGGACCTGCCTTGAAGTCCTGTTTCAGGGTGATGCTGTAAACCTGCAGGTTCTTGTTGTGTTGCATCACACCTACAGCATGACTGTAGTCTGTGGGCGACGTGCTTGCAGGGTCAGCCTTGTCGTGCAACGTGTTGCGCATGGCAAAATAGGCATAGTTTGTGAGGTTCTCAACACCGGCCGTCAGACTGGTTTTCGAGCGCTTGTTGCTTAGCGTACCCTCAATGCGTACGCGTTTCTCCATGTCCAGTTCATTGTCCCACCACGCAGACTGCGAGTGGTAATGCTCCATATAGAAGTCGGGACGCTGGTTGGTGATGCTTCCATGCGCAACCAACTGCACCGTGTCGCGCTTGCCCATGGCAAAGTTCAGGTCAGCATTTCCGTCAATGGCAAACTCGCCAATGTCGTCACCCAATATGGTCGCCTCACCGTTTACGTTGTAGTGCAGGAAGTTTCCGTCCGTCTTGCTGATCTCGCCACCCACGCTGAAATGGTTTTCAGAGTAGTTGCGCATGATCATGTTCGATTCAACGTCCATGACGGGCAGTTTGTAGTTCTCGTATTTGTGCGATGCAAAGGCGGTGATACCCATCTTCACCCATTTCTTGAAACTCTCGCGCAGGGCAAGTCCAACGGTGTTGGTGACAACCAATCCCCTTGTGGTGTCGTAGATGTCGTTGATGTTGCCATAATAGTGGTTCGTGTAATAATCATTCGGAGTGTCATAACCGTAGTGGTTATGCGCCAGTTTGTCGATGCTCAGCGTATGGATGAAACTGCTCACGGGGATGAACTCCTGAGGCGTTGTCAGACTGTTCTGCCAGGCCGTTCTCAGCGAATCGAGTTGTGTCTTCTTGAAGACGCTGTCTTTTGCGCACAACTGTCGAATGCTGTCGCTTACCTGCAACATCAGTTCCTTGTCGGCGGGCATCTTGGGTTTCAGCGAGTCGGGAACGACGATGTCACGGTAGTAACCCATGTTGTATCGATGCGTCAGATGGTAGGTCTGATAATCGTTGCGGTTGTACGTCTCGCTCAGCATGGTGGGGATGTCGTTCGAACTGAACTTCTGCGAGTAACTCTCGGGATGACGAATGTAAGTGTCATCTTCGATACCGCCGTTCTCTCCGTTCTTCTGGTGCCCGAATTGTGTCCAGGCATGCATTTCGTAGCGTTCGCCTCGGTAGTAACCGAAGAGGTTGCTGTTGAAGATGGAACTCTGTGTTGACTGGTAGTAACCTCGTCCGTACAGATAGTCTATCTTGAAACCTATTCCGCTGATTTTGTTGATGTTTGATGCAAAATATGCGCGCACACGGTCCTCTCCTGTCTGTCGGTTTCCGCAACTGTGGTATGACAGGTTGGTCAACGGACTCAGGGTGTTTGAGAAACGGAAACCTTCGAGTGTTGACACGCCGTACGACAATGGTTGCAGGAACAGGAAGGGCAGATTCTGCGTGCGGTTCATGTAGATGCGCGACAGGCGTGCCGAACCCAGGTTGCCCAGGTACGAGAATTCGCCATTATAGCCATCCGTGTTGTTGAAGTTGCTGTAATGGTTTACCACCGTGTCGTTGTTCTCGGCAGGAGTGACATTGCCCAAGCGCGGATCAATCTTCCACTGGAAGATGCCAATGGGTACGGGTTTGTCGTGCTTGGTGGTGTCGCGTCCCCAGGTCTGACGGCTGTTTCCCTGGTTGTCAAAGGTGTAGCCCGACTCACCATTTCCAAATCCGTCACCACCAAGACTCCCGCTTTGCGATATGCCCGAGTTGGTTCTGCTATCCCTACGCAAAGTTTGCTGTGCCAGGGCATGGTTGATGCAACAGCACAGCAAACAAAATGTTATGATAATTCGTCGAATCATTAATGTGTTATGAGGTGAAACGCAGTACGAATTCCCATATCTTCAGTAGCATGGCTCCACCGATGACGTAGAGCGCAGGCATTCTTTCTCCGGGCTCGTACACGAAATAGAACATGATGAGTCCTATGGCTGCCAGTATGATGAATAAAGCGTTGAGTATCTTTCTCAGTTTCTCGCGGTCAAACCCTCTTTTTCGCTTGGCGCGGATGCGTTGTACCTCTGCTTCGAGTTCTTCTAATTGTGACATAGATGATGGCGTTGATTATTCTTCCACTCCCTTTCTGACCTTCTTCACGGGTGCAGTCTCAACCTTCTGGGGTTCCTCGAAGGCATCCATGGCCGACTCGAACAACTCGGTGGCACGGTCAACAGTCTTGCGACGGAACTTTCCGCTTTGGGGAAGCAACTTGGTCTTTGCCTTGTTCAGGGCGTTGGCATCGTTGATCCACTCCTCGGCACGGTATATCTTTCCGTTCTTGCCTTCGGGGTCCTCGCCATAGTAATACACCAGTCCGTACTGGTTGATTGACACCTTGTTGCCGTCGATGCAGATGGACAGGTTGTAGCGGAAGCGAGAGCGGTCAAGGTTGAGGAACTTGTCCTTGTACACCTGGAATTCGCACACCTTTGCCACGATGGTGTCGGGGGTGTCCATGCTGATGCGTGCAAAGTTGCCGGGTGCCTCAATCGAGTTCTCCACCAATCCCTCTGCCCAAGCCTTGAGCACCTTGTAGATTTCCTGCTTGCTCTTTCCGGGCACCTTGAATGTCTTGCTGAAGGTTACCACTCCGTTCTGTTCGGGCACGGCACCCGCCATGTACTTGGAGTCATCCTTCTTGTCCTTGGCCTGTGCTATGACCGAGAAGCAGAGCACAAGCATGAATACGAGTTTTTTCATATTAATCTGTTTATGGTAACTGCCGGTTGATTTCTTCGGGCAGGACTTGTATTTATGATTTTCTTCTGCAAAAGTAGGCATTTTTATTCAAATGTACAAATCTAAGTTACTTTTTTGGGTTTTATTCACATTTCTTTCACCTATTTTTATTATCTTTGCAATATTAATGGTTTTATATGGGTTCGTGGTTACGAAGTGCAAAGTGCAATGTGCTTTGTGTGACGTGTGACAAGTGTGACAAGTGTGACGCGTGTGACAGAATTGCGAAGCCCGGCCCTGGCAAGTTAAATTTTAATTGAAGAAATCGTGTTTTCAGGTATTGTAGAAGAAACTGCTGTTGTGACAGCCATTGAACGCGAATTGGATAATGTACATTTCACTTTGAAATGCAGTTTTGTGGATGAGTTGTCAATCGACCAGAGTGTTGCCCACAATGGTGTGTGCCTCACTGTGGTGCGTATTGCCGACGGGCAGTACACCGTGACTGCCATGCGCGAGACCCTTGGGCGCAGTAATCTGGGCATGCTCAAGGTGGGCGATGAGGTGAATGTGGAGCGTAGCATGATGATGAATGGCCGTCTGGACGGACACATCGTGCAGGGACACGTTGACCAGACTGCAGAGTGTATTGCCGTTGAGGACCAGGAGGGCAGTCATCAGTTCACTTTCCGCTATAAGTTCGACCGTGCTATGGCAAGCCGTGGGTATTTTACCGTAGACAAGGGTAGCGTTACCGTCAACGGTGTCAGCCTTACCGTGTGCAATCCCACCGAGGATACCTTCCAGGTATGCATCATCCCCTACACCTTCGAGCACACCAACTTCCACAATATCGTGCCCGGAACGCATGTCAACATCGAGTTCGACATCATCGGCAAGTACATTGCCCGCATGAATGCGCTGAGTTAGTCCTCAAACGGAATACATCAATTTTTACTATACTTATTTTAATGTTATGAGAAAAAGAAAATTAGCGTTAGGCGCTTTGTTGGCCAGCATGATGTTCGCATCGTCGGCTAACGCTCAGCTTTCCAAGAACCCCGACAAGTTCTTGGGTAACATTACAACCCGTTACCAGGTGGATTACGGTAACGAGAAGTTCTACACGCTATGGAATCAGATTACGTGTGAGAACGAGTCAAAATGGGGCTCGGTAGAAGGCACCAACAACTCCTTTAACTGGGGTTGCGACAATGCTGTCAACTATGCCAAGAGTCACAAGTTCCCCTTCAAGTTCCATGCTCTCATCTGGGGTGCCCAGCATCCCAGTTGGTTCAACAGTAGCATGACGCCCGAGAACCGCTACAAGGAGTTGGTGGGTTGGATGGATGCCGTGAAGAAGAAGTATCCCAACCTCGAGATTATCGACGTTGCCAACGAGTGCGTATCCGGTCATCAGGCCGACACCTACCTGTTCCAGGAGGCGCTGGGTGGCGGTGGCGCTACCGGTTGGGACTGGCTCATCAAGGCATTCGAGATGGCCCACGAGCGCTGGCCGAACGCCATCCTCATCTACAACGACCTCAATACCTTCCAGTGGAACACCGACCAGTTCATCGAGATCTGTAAGACTCTCCGCGATGCCGGTGCGCCTATCGATGCATACGGTTGCCAGAGTCACGACCTTACCGACTGTTCGTTCTCTACCTTCAAGAGTTCCATGGACAAGCTTCAGAACAGTCTGAAGATGCCTATGTACAGCACCGAGTATGATATCGGTACCTCCGACGATGCCTTGCAGAAGCAGCGCTACTCCGAGCAGATTCCCTATATGTGGGAGAAGGACTACTGCGCAGGTATCACCCTCTGGGGTTACATCTATGGTACCACCTGGACAACCGACGGCAATTCGGGCATCATCAAGGACGGCAAGGACCGTCCTG
>JAZUKS010000127.1:0-40488 GCA_045643405.1 Bacteroidaceae bacterium
CAACAAAGTCCTTACCGTCCTTAACAGACAGGGTGAACTCCATGTGGCCAGGAAGTGTAAAGACTGCATTAAAGCGGTCGAGCTTAGAAAGACGACCAGCGAGCATAACGCCCATGCCACGCTCCATCTTAGGAAGAAGCATGGGAACAACCTTATTCATGTCCATAGTGAAGTAGAAAGCAGACTTGGTAATCTCATCCTTCTTGCTCTCCAAACCAGTCTCAACAGCCTTGTTAACTGCAGCAGTTGCCTCAGTGCTGTTTGCGATGTAGAGGGTGTTGTCCTTAACACCAACAAAAACAGGTGTCTCGCTCTGGCTGTTGCTCAAGCAGTATGCATCCTTGCCTGTAGAAATTGCCTGAACATTACCCTGAGTCATGCTGACGAGGCTGTCAACAAGAACAAGAGCATCGGCATTCTTAACCTCTGCCTGAACGAGGAACTTCTCGCCAATTTCGGGCATCTCGAAGCAGATATCACCTGCGAAGCTCTTCATGATCTTCTCAACCAAAGCAATGTCGGCACCCCCTGCAGGAATCTTGTCACCCATACTCTTCATGATAAAATCAAAGTACTTCGCACCGTCCATGTTAAAGGCACCCCACATAACAGGCTTCTCAATACCAGCAGAAAGGAACTTGCCACTAATATTTGACATGCACTCAGCATTCTTCTCTAGATTTGCCTTAGCTGCGTCTGTGTTTGCGAGATAGTCAACAGCAAAGATTGCCTTATCCTTTACGCAGTCAAAAGTAGCCAAAATATCCAAGTCGAAATCGTCAATGTTCTTACCAGCCAACTTCATCGATGCAGCAAACTGGCCATTTGAAGCCTTGTCAATTGCATTCATAGAAGTGATGAGTGCCAAAGGCTGCTTAACCTCAGAAAGGTGAGCGAAAAGAGTGGTTGAGAGAATGCTTGCCTCCTCATCCTGACCCATAAGGGCAACCATATCCTTGCGCATATTCATGCCACCACCTGACATGAACAACAAACGACTGTCATCGTATGCAATCAAGGAACCACTTGCCTCTATCCAGTGAAGATCCTGCTTATCCGACACCTTTGCGCCAGCCAAAGGACCATAGGTCTTTGCCAAGTTGGTCAAAGCATCAGCATCCTTTACTGCGGCAACAAAACCAGTTGCGCCCTTGAGAGTAACGAAACCATAAATAGGAGAATCGCAATCAATACCGATGTTGTCCAACTCGCCATCCTTGGCACCCATCATATTGGTCAAGCTCTTAATGTCGATGTCGTGAGCCTTGATGAATGACTGAGCGTCAATACGAAACAGTACAGGTGCATCGTTGGGGATAACACTACAATACTTGTCCTTCTTGCTACAGCTGGCAAAAAGCAACACAACCAGCATCATGGTCAGCATGCGACCCATGTGCATAAATTTAGTCTTGTTCATAATTCCTGATAGAATTAAAAGGTTAAAGTTTAAGTAAAATTATTTTAGTTTCTCTTATTTGTTTATTTCTGTTTCAACAGTTGCATGATGTGTACAGCCACCAAGGCAGCCGTTTCCGTACGCAGACGACTGGTGCCCAGGCTAACCGACACAAAGCCGTTCTTTTCTGCCAGACGAACCTCCTCGATGCTGAAGTCACCCTCGGGACCGACCAATACGGTACACGGTCCGTCAACGCTTACCACGTCCTTCAGATGCAGTTTGGCACTTAGGCCATTCTCATCCGATGCGTTACCAGTCACATCACCCTGATCATAGCAATGGCAGATGAACTTCTGTCCTTCGCGCTCCTGCTCAACAAACTTGCGGAAGGCCGTCATCTCGTTGACAATGGGCTTCCATGCCTTGTGACTCTGCTTTACGGCCGATACCACAATCTTATCAACGCGGTCGGTCTTCAGCACACGGCGCTCGCTGAACTGGCAATCCAGAAAACTGAACTCATCCGCGCCTATCTCCGTAGCCTTCTCTACAAACCATTCCACACGGTCATTGAGTTTGGTGGGAGCCATCGCCAGGTGAATACGGCCATTCCATGCTCTTTCCTGCTCCTGCTTCTCCAGAATGCGGTAAAGGCAACGATGTCCCGTGGCGGTAGTAATCTCGGCACGATAGTAGGCACCGTCACCATCCATAAGGTTCAGTTCATCACCCACCCCCAAGCGCAGCACACGAAGAGCATGCTGTGCCTCGTCCTGTGGCAACTCGCCCGATTGGACGTCAGGAGTATAGAAAAAACGTATTTCCTTTGCCATGGTTATTTCTTCTCGTGCTTATAGCGGAAAAGCAACACGAACAGGATGGCTACCACCAATGCGTATGCCGCAAAGATGTACCACGCCTCTGTCCATCCGCCAGTACCGGGCATGCTGACCTGCAATCCGTCTGCATTGACGGTGTACTTGCCGACAACCCAACCAGCCACCATCATGCCGACAGAAGCGCCAAAGCCGTTGGTCATCATCATAAACATACCCTGAGCGGAACTGCGCATGCTGATGTCGGTTTCCTTATCCACAAACAGCGAACCGCTGATGTTGAAGAAGTCGAAAGCCACACCGTATACTATCATCGAAAGGATGAAAAGCCAAACGCCATTGCCTGGGTTGCCCAATCCGAAGAAAGCGAAGCGGAGTGCCCATGCCAGCATGGCAATCAGCATGACACGCTTGATGCCGAACTTGCTCAGACAGAAAGGAATGAGCAAGATGCAGAGAGTCTCGCTGACCTGTGAGAGCGAGATGAGGATATTGGCGTGCTCCACACCGAATGTGCCCTGATAAGCTGCATCGGCACCAAATGACTGAATGAAAGGATTGGCGTATCCGTTGGTAATCTGCAAACAGCAACCCAGCATCATCGAGAAGATGAAGAACATGGCCATACGGTAGTTCTTGAACAGCTTGAACGCCTTTAAGCCCATTGCCTCGGCAAACGATTGCTTGTCGCCCTTCTTTGACACAGGACAAGCGGGCATAGTCAACGCATAAAGGGCAAGGATGATGCTCAGCACACCACTCCAACCAAACTGATAAGGTCCTGACTGCCAACCCGTGAGGTCAACAATCCACATGGAAATGATGAAACCCACCGTTCCGAATACACGGATGGGTGGGAATGCCTTGATGGTATCCAAACCTGCCTTATCCAACGCGTTATACGCCACCGAGTTGGTCAGGGCGATGGTAGGCATGAAGAACGCCACGCTACCGGTATAAAGCGAGAAGAGGATGGGATAACTGACTGTATCACCAGCGTTGATGCCATAACCGCAAGCTGCAATCATGAACAAGCCAGCCAACAAATGACAGACGCTCAACAAGCGTTGTGCCTGTACCCAACGGTCGGCAACGATACCCATAAGAGCGGGCATCACCAAAGATACAAACCCCTGTACGGAATAGAAGCTTCCGATATTGTCACCCAAACCAACGCGAGCCAAATAACCGCCCATACTTGTCAGGTAGGCACCCCATACGCCAAACTCAAGGAAGTTGAGAAGCGTAAGACGCATTTTTATATTCATTTTCTTCTTATTTCTGTTTAACAATTATCCGATTTCGTATTACTTGCCTCCAAGCATTACCCGAGGATTCCCTACGTATCACACGTATTTCTACGGGGAAACACGGAGCAAACGTCGGGTTTTGACTGTAGGCACTCGCTTACTCCACGTAAACAACCAATCCCTTCAGATACTCACCCTCGGGGTGGTAGATGTTGATGGGATGGTCGGCAGGCTGGTGCAACTGGTGCAGGATGCGGACCTTACGCTTGGCAATGGCAGCTGCCGTGAACACAGCACGACGGAAGTCATCCTTGTTGACTGCCTGAGAGCAACTGAAGGTGAAGAGGATGCCACCGGGCTGAATCTTCTCGAAAGCCTTCTGGTTAATCTTGGTGTAACCCTTCAACGCATGGCGAAGCGCATCCTTGTGCTTGGCAAATGCAGGAGGGTCGAGAATGATGAGGTTGTAGTTGTCGCCCATCTCGTCGAGGAATTTGAAGGCATCAGCCGCAAACGCCTCATGACGCGAATCGCCGGGGAAGTTGAGTTCAATGTTGGCGTTGACCAGGTCAACTGCCTTGGCACTACTGTCAACCGAATGCACCAACTTAGCGTCACCGCGCATGGCATAAACGCTGAAACCACCGGTATAGCAGAACATGTTCAGCACGTTCTTTCCTTTCGAGTATTGCTCCAGCAAAGAACGGTTATCACGCTGATCCACAAAGAATCCCGTCTTTTGTCCTTTCAACCAGTCAATATGGAACTTCAAACCGTTCTCGACGGCAACGTTGTCCGTACCGTCGCCCAGCAGGAATCCGTTCTCCTGTCCTAAAGCGGCCTTAAAGGGCAAGGTCGTCTCGCTCTTATAGAAGATGTTCTTGAGGGCATCACCCAGCACTACCTTGAGCGCCTTGGCAACATCCTCACGGTTAACGTGCATACCCACACTATGTGCCTGCATAACGGCAGTCTCACCATACACGTCGATAACAAGACCGGGCAAATTGTCACCCTCGCCATGCACCAAACGGTAAGTGTTATTGTTGGGATTGCCAGCCACACCGATTGCCAAACGGGCATTGTAGGCTTGCTGTATCTTGTCCTCCCAGAAAGCATCATTTATCTCTTCGTCCTCGAAACTGAGAACGCGAACTGCAATACTGCCAATCTGCCAATGGCCAACGGCAATGAAATCGCCCTCAGAGGTATAGACCTTTACCAGATCGCCCTCGGTGAGTTCACCCTCAGAGTGATGAATTGCACCCGAGAACACCCAGGGATGGAATCTGCGCAGACTCTCGTCCTTGCCTCGTCTTAAATATATTTTCTTATCTATCATAATTACGAATTAATATTGACTACCGATTATGCCAACAAGTCTTCATCATCCACATCTTCCACACGATAGGTAATGTAGTCGCCTGTTTGCTTCAAGCGTTGCAGTTCGACAAAAAGTCGCACACAAGCCCAGGCATCGGTGGCCGCATACACCTGCTGTTTCTCGTTCAGAACGTCAGCCTCCCAATTGGTCAGGCGCTGACTCTTGGAAATCTTGCCACCAAACACGTTGGCATAGAGTTTCTGCAAAGCCATGTCGGCAATATCAAACTCTTTCACCATCTTCTGCAACTCAACGAAGGTGCCCGAGGTGAACTTCTTTCTGCGCTTCAACTGCATCAGGTCATCCTGCCATGACAGTCCCACCTTGGTAACCTTCTTGTCCGAAAGCAACTTCAATATGCTGGCGGGCATTCCGATGCGGTTGAGGCGGAAAAGGAAACAGGTATCGAGCGTACTGACCTGAAGCAATGCCACCTTGTTCATCCCCTCGCCTTTCTTGAAGCTGGGGCGCGTCTCGGTGTCAAAGCCCAATATCTCTTGAGTCAGTAGGTATTCTACAGCCTTCTCGGCTTCCTCTTCACTGATAACCACGACGATGCGTCCTTCAAACGCAACCACGGGCATCTCTGCTATTTCTGCCTTATCAACTTTATTCTTCAGAATCTTCATCACAATCATCCTTTATGGCATACTTGACGCGATGCAGTCTGCGCAAGGCATCCACCAGACTCTCACCCCAATACAGCTCGAAGTTGTCCTTCAAGGCCCACAAGGCATCCTGCATGCAGTCCTCCAAACCTCCCTGATAAGTTGCCAGGAAGTTGCGCACGGGCTGATACACGTCGGCAAGATTCTCGGAGATGCGCTTCCACTGCGTCTCGTCCGTCTGCATCATCTCGTCATACACCACATCAAGATACTCGTCGTCATTTCCGAGCAACGATGCCAGCGAGCAACGGACAAAATCATAATCCTGCTCTGTCACCTGGTCATCGGGAAGGAAGGTGCCATCACTCTCAACCACGGGCAGTAACTCTGCCTTGAGGTACATGAGAGGGATGAGCTTGAGAAGCGTTTCCACCACTTCCTTGCGCGATTTTTCACCACACTGTTCCAAAAGAGCACAAAACTGGACTGCTACCTGAGCGAACTCCAAAACATCGTGCTGATAGACGGTTTTCTCCGAAGAGTGATTCATTGAGGTTTTTTATCTTAAAGTATACCAAATTGAGTGACAAAGTTACAAAAAAGTTCTATTAAAATACACATAATCCATTTTTTTTTGCTAAATTTGTGCGCTAAAACATAAATAAGTATTATGGCAACCACGAATATAGATAAGAAAAAAACTACAACAGCAAAAAAGCCGACTTCGGATGCTCGCTCCAGGAAACCTGTTTCCGGAGCAGGAAGCAAGAAAAATTGGATGGAATTTAGCGAAGACGACGAGGAGAAAAGCACCCGAAATGATTACATCTGTTTCGGCATCGGTGGTTTCCTCTGCCTCTTCTCGCTATTTGCTTTCCTGGCTATAATCAGTTATATTTTCACTGGTTCCGATGACTACAACTATGTGCAGAACCCCGACCTTGCACCTTGCGGCAATTTCCTTGGCAAACTAGGTGCCCGCATCGCATATTTCTTTGTTCAGAAGAAGTTCGGTTTCGCATCATTGTTCATCATGGTATTCATGTTCCTTGCAGGTCTTCGTGTCATGTTTCTGTACGAGCGCAGGGAGGAGAAAAAGAAAAAGGGCAAGAATGGCAAGAAATCCGCATCAAAGGATAAGGCCCTGGCTAACGCTGAGGAAGAGGAAACTGAACCCGAAAAGGAAAACCCCGTCTACAAGATTCGCTTGTGGAAGTGGTTTGTCAACTGTGGCATTCTCACCATCTGGTTCTCGCTGTTCTTTGCCAGCATCACAAAAGACTTTGTGGGCGATGACGTCAACATAAAACTGGGTGGCGACACCGGTTACGGATGGGTAGAGCGTCTCGACGAGGCAGTAGGCGGATTTTTCCGTTATATCATCTTGATTGTTACAGCAATAGCATATCTTTGCTATCTCAGTAGTGAAACCATACGAATCATTCGCAGATGGGTTAAAAAACCCGTCGAGATCATCCACAACAAGGTTTCGCACGAGAATGAGGGCGAAGAGGACGACACCGAAGAAACAACCATCATCGACCCCGAAACTGGCGAGGTGATAATCAGTAGCAAGAAGAAGGCTGGAAACGCTGATGAAGGCGACGAAAACGAGGACGAGAGCGAACAGACATGGGAGTTCCGTGGCGGAGAAGACGGTCCTGACCACCCCACCCCGGTAGAACCTCTTACTTCTGTCATCGACCAGAATACTGCCACTACCATCGAGTTCATCATGGACGGACAGAACACGCCAACCGTTCAGGAACCAAGCGACACCCCCGAGGAAAGCAGGCAAATGGAACTGTTCGACGAGGACAATTTCGGCATCTCAACTGGTGTTGAGGAAGAAAAAGCGGTCGAGAACGTTCCCATTGCTGTCCCAATGACTGAAGCAAACAACGACATGGTCGTTACCATCGGTTTGAACAACGAAGAGGCGGAACCCGACGAGGAGGGTGCTCTTGAACCCTACGATCCCAAGTTGGATTTGGAGAACTACCGCTACCCCACCCTCGACCTCCTCAAGAAATACGACATTGACAACCGTGCCATCGACATGGAGGAGCAGAACCAGAATAAGAACAAGATTATCACGGTTTTGCGCAACTTTGGCGTAGAGATTTCAAGCATCAAGGCAACGGTAGGTCCTACCATCACCTTGTACGAGATTACGCCTGCTCCTGGTGTCCGCATCGGCAAGATCCGCAACCTTGAGGACGACATTGCCTTGAGCTTGGCAGCACTCGGCATCCGTATCATTGCTCCTATTCCTGGCAAGGGAACCATCGGTATCGAGGTACCCAACGCAAAGCCACAGATTGTGTCAATGGAGAGCGTCATCAACTCGAAGAAGTTCCAGGAATCGGACATGGAGTTGCCCATGGCATTGGGTAAGACCATCACCAACGAGATCTTCATGGCCGACCTTGCCAAAATGCCTCACTTGCTGGTGGCTGGTGCTACCGGCCAGGGTAAGTCAGTTGGTCTGAATGCCATCCTTACCTCATTGCTTTACAAGAAGCATCCCGCTGAGTTAAAGCTCGTTATGGTCGACCCCAAGAAGGTTGAGTTCAGCGTTTACTCGCCTCTTGTCAACCACTTCCTGGCACAGGTCGAGGGTACCGAGGACAGCGACGAACCCATCATCACCGACGTATCGAAGGTTATCCAGACACTCAAGAGCCTGTGTCTGGAAATGGATACTCGCTACGACCTGCTCAAGAAGGCTAAGGCACGTAACCTCAAGGAGTATAACGAGAAGTTCAAGTCACGTCTGCTCAGTCCCAAAAACGGACATAAGTTCATGCCTTACATCGTGGTTATCATCGACGAGTTTGGCGACCTTATCATGACGGCGGGCAAGGAGATCGAGCTTCCCATCGCCCGTATCGCCCAGTTGGCTCGTGCCGTAGGTATGCACATGATCATCGCCACACAGCGTCCCACCACTAATATTATCACGGGTACCATCAAGGCAAACTTCCCTGCCCGCATCGCGTTCAAGGTTAGTTCGATGATTGACTCACGCACCATCCTCGACCGTCCCGGTGCCAACCAGTTGGTAGGTAAGGGTGACATGCTCTTCTCTACTGGCAACGAACCTATCCGTGTACAATGTGCCTTTGTCGACACACCCGAGGTAGAGCGCATCAACAACTTTGTAGCATGCCAGCAGAGTTATCTGTCACCATTCCCACTGCCCTTCGTAGAACTGGAGGGTAGCGATGGCAGTGCTCCCGACGTGGACATGAACCAGCTCGACCCCATGTTCGAGGAGGTAGCGCGCCTTGTCGTCACAACCCAGCAAGGCAGTACGTCCATGATTCAGCGCAAGTTCTCTATCGGTTACAACCGTGCCGGTCGCCTCATGGATCAGCTTGAAGTAGCAGGCATCGTTGGTCCCGCACATGGTTCAAAGCCCCGTGAGGTTCTCTGCCAATCCGATATTGACCTGCAAAACATCCAAATCGAACTACATTGATGGTTGAGGATTGAAGATTGATGATTGATGGTTGAGGGTTGATGATTGAGGGTTGATGGTTGAAGGTTGAGGATTGATGGTTGAGGATTGAGGATTGAAGATTGAGGATTGAGGGTTGAGGATTGAGGATTGATGGTGTCATTCCCCATTTCCCTCTCCGTCAGGGGAGGGTTGCGCCGCGCTTAATGCTTAATGCCTGATGACTGCACTTAATGCCTGATGCTTGTCCACCCTTAAAAATTATTCATGCAAATCCCTGTTCCAGAACAATTAAGAATAAAAAAAACATACAACAATGAGATACACATTTCGTAAGGCACTCGCCTTTGTCTTCATGACAATATTCAGTTTGTCATCTTTTGCTCAGAAGGATGCAAATGCGCGTAAGGTACTCGATGCTACAGCTTCGAAACTATCCTCGTTAAAAGCTGTTAAGGCAGATTTTGAAATCACAAGCTTCATCGGTCTTAAGGAGCAGGGCAGTTCAAAGGGCACCATGTTCCTTGATGGCAAGAAGTACAAGATGGTAAGTCCTGAAATCATCACCTGGTATGATGGCAAGACACAATGGGCTTACATAACCGATACGGAAGAGGTTAACGTATCCAATCCCACCAAGGAGGAATTGGCAGCGACCAACCCCTACTCTTTCATCGGCATATACAAAAAGGGTTACAACTACACCATGACAAGTACCACCTACAATGGCAATAGTTGCAACGAGGTACGCCTCACCGCAGAGAGCAAGAACGAAGACATCCAGGAGGCCCGCATCGTCATCACCACCGACAACCTCCCCGCCTCTATCCGCATCCGTCAAGGCAAGAACAACTGGACGCGCATCCGCATCTCGTCTCTCAAGGGAAAACAGAAGTTTGACAAGTCTCTCTTCACCTTCCCCACCAGCGAATACCCCAACGCCGAAGTCATCGACTTGAGGTAACCACCACCCCAAAAGCGGAAGCCCCTTTGCACCACGCCCCAGTTGCCCCTCCGTCAGGAGAGGAGAGGCCAGCCCCAAGCATGACAAGGGTGTAGGCGGTTGTAGCTAAGCGATGAAAAAGCAAGAGAAAGACAAGTGTTTATATTACTAATGATAAAAGAACAATCCAAAAATTATGCATCATAAAATCATCATCATAGGCAGTGGTCCTGCTGGTTATACAGCAGCCATCTATGCTGGTCGTGCCAACCTATCCCCCGTCCTGTTGGAAGGAATGACTCCCGGTGGACAGCTCACCATAACCACCGAGATAGAGAACTACCCCGGTTTCGCCGAAGGCATCGACGCCAACGAGCTCATGGATCAGATGCGTCAGCAAGCTGAGCGCTTTGGCACCACCATCCTGGACAAGGTATGCGTGAAGTGTGACTTGAGCACACGTCCCAACCGTCTTTGGTTGGACGACGGAAGCGAAATGACCTGCGACGCCTTGATCATTGCCACAGGAGCCACAGCCAAGTATCTGGGCCTTGACGACGAGAAGAAATACATGGGACAGGGCGTCTCTGCGTGCGCCACATGCGACGGATTCTTCTATCGCAAGAAGGTGGTGGCAGTTGTTGGTGGTGGCGATACTGCCTGCGAAGAGGCCAACTACCTTGCCGGTCTCGCATCGAAGGTTTACCTCATTGTTCGCAAGGACCACCTGCGTGCCAGTCAGATCATGCAGGAGCGCGTACTCAACAATCCCAAAATCGAGGTTCTCTTCCTTACCAACACGCTCGGCTTGTACGGAGAGAACGGCGTAGAGGGAGCTCACCTTATTTATAATAAGGGAGGAGAAGATGAAAGCACATACGACCTCCCCATCGACGGATTCTTCCTGGCAATCGGTCACAAGCCCAACAGCGAACTCTTCCTCCCCTGGGTTAAGATCGACGAAAACGGATACATCATTACCGAGGGAGACTCACCACGAACTGGTATTCCCGGTGTTTATGCAGCCGGCGATGTTGCCGATCCACACTATCGCCAAGCCATCATTGCAGCCGGTAGCGGAGCCAAAGCAGCCATGGAGGCAGAGAAGTATCTGCAATCATAGACAACGGACAACAGATAACAGATAGTAGACCATTTCCCATTTCGCATTTTTGCAAACCGAAAACCGACAATTGATTTCTGT
This sequence comes from Bacteroidaceae bacterium, assembly GCA_045643405.1. Lineage (GTDB taxonomy): Bacteria > Bacteroidota > Bacteroidia > Bacteroidales > Bacteroidaceae > Physcousia. The sequence goes on from JAZUKS010000127.1 coordinate 11,091, forward strand.
TAACTGTTATCTGTTATCTGTTTTTTGGCAATTTTTGAATGATTTTAGTCCAATTATTTGGTCAATTCACAAAAAATCAGTAAATTTGCGCCCGATTTGAATCCGTGGAGGCTCAAACAAGTGGTTGTAAATGCAACACGCCTTGCGGAAAAACCCGTTTAAATACATAACAAAATGTACGCAATCGTAGAGATTAACGGTCAGCAGTTCAAGGCTGAAGCTGGTAAGAAGCTCTTCGTACACCACGTAGTTGGTGCCGAGGCAGGTCAGGCTGTTGAGTTTGAGAGAGTGTTGTTGGTAGACAACGACGGCGCTATCACTGTGGGTGCTCCCACCGTTGAGGGTGCAAAGGTTGTAGCCGAGGTTGTATCTCCCCTGGTAAAGGGCGACAAGGTTCTTGTTTTCCACAAGAAGCGTCGTAAGGGATACCGCAAGCTGAACGGTCACCGTCAGCAGTTCACCGAGGTAACTATCAAAGAAGTAATTGCTTAACAATTAATTTGGAGGAACAAGAAATGGCACATAAAAAAGGTGTTGGTAGTTCTAAGAACGGCCGCGAGTCAGCAGCTCAAAGATTAGGTGTTAAGATTTTCGGTGGTGAGAAGTGCATCGCTGGTAACATTATCGTTCGTCAGCGTGGTACACGCCACTATCCCGGCCAGAACGTAGCTATGGGTAAGGACAATACTTTGTATGCCTTGACCGATGGTATCGTTAACTTCCGCAAGGGTCGTTTGAACCGCTCAACCGTGAGCGTTCTCCCCGTTGCTGAGACTGGTGCTGAGGCATAAGGAAACTCACAATCAAACAACCAAATTAAGAGTGTATCATTTATATGGTGCACTCTTTCTTTATTTTAAGGCAACAGCACAAAATAAACCGCGAAAAACTTGCATGAGTAGATTTTTTTCTATTACTTTGCACATGGTAAGTCTGTCATGACAAAAGAATCTGGTAGGCATCACCTATATAGTATCCATAACGTTCTACAAGGCAAACCTTTACATGAAGTTCCCACAACAGTAAAAAGTCCTAAACCACTAAACATCTTTAATTAAACAATATCTATTAACTAAACAATTCATTTATGAAATTCAAAAGATTTTTGAAGTTCTTGTCGTTGATGACGGCAACAGTACTCGTATCTTGCGGAAATGATGACATTGAGAGTCCTAGCACTCCCAACATTCCTGGCCAAGGTCAGCGTCCCAACACTGTAGTGAACGGCGTGATGAAACCTGCTGAACTGAAAGGTTTTGTGCGCAATTCAATCGGCGAACCCATCCCTGGGGTACAGGTTGGTAGCGGTACAACCGTAACCACAACCGACGCACAGGGTTCGTTTGCATTGGCCAACGTTGAGGTTGTCAACGGACGTACCGTGGTCGACCTCAAGAAGGACGGCTATTTCGACGTGGTTCGTTCAGTGTCAATGAAGGACAAGGACAACTGGGAGATTGTCATGGTTAGCAAGAACGATGGCAACATCACCGACAAGGCAACCTATACCGCATCAAAGGCTGAAACGCTTGAGACAAACGATGGCATGAAGGTTGATCTGCCCGCAAACGGCTACAAGGTTGATGCAACCGGTCAGGCTTACAGCGGTCAGGTAACCAGCGAACTCCTCTACCTGAATCCCGATGATGATAACTTTGAGGCAATGATGCCCGGTGGTGACTTGGCAGCTGTTCGTGCCGACAACAGCAACGCACAGCTGGTGTCATACGGTATGTTGCAGGTGAAGATGTCCGACAACAGCGGCAACAAGTTGCAGTTGAAGGATGGTTCTGAGGCAGAACTCACCTTCCCCATCCCCGATCAGTTCAAGAACAACACTCCCAAGGAGATTCCCCTCTGGAGCTTCAACGAGAAGACTGGTTTGTGGGAGGAAGAAGGTGTTGCCGAACTCAAGGGCGACGTGTACGTAGGTAAGGTTAAGCACTTCTCATGGGTAAACCTCGACTGGCCAGAGTCACGTTCTACTATCAAGGGTAGCGTGAAGGATGAGGACGGCAACCCCATTCCCTACATCCCCGTTCACGTAGGCCAGACATACGCCAACACCGACAATCAGGGTGCATTCGAGTGCTACGTACCCTCAGACACCGAGTTCGACATCTGCGTAGAGTCAGCTGACTACATCGGTTACGAGAACGTACAGAGCGTACACATCAACGGCATTGCAGCCACTCAGGTTCACAATGTAGACATCGTATTGCCCAACTGCTTCTGGGCAACAGGTAAGATTGTGAACGAGGGCAGCGCATCACTCCTGTCAACCATCTGGATTACATACAACAACAAGAGCACCAAGGCTGCTCACAGCGAGTTGGACGGTTCATTCAAGGTTATGCTTCCCTTCAACTATAAGGGCAAGGCTGAGTTGCACGTACTTTGCAGCAATGGCGAAATCCTGGTCAAGGACATCGAGCTCCCCGGCAAGAGCATCAATCTTGGCGAGATCAACATCAAGGGGACTGATACTCCCAACAACGGAAAGAACATCCTATACGCTACTTTGGACGGTACCGTTTACGAGTTTGACCTGAGCATTCCCGAACCCGAAAACATCAATTCACTTACCTCATTGGAGAACGTGGGCGGCTGTATGATCTTTGACAACGAAATGATCCTTGTCAGAATAGCAGACTATAACGACAACTTCACAGGCGCAGCAAGCAACTCTTACTGCTTCTGGGAGTTAGAGGCTAAAGACATTACAAAGTCAGAGACAACGGGTTCATTCGAATACATTGAATACACAACGAAACAGTCTATCAACATCATGTCAGATGAAGTCAAGTTCACCGTTAAGGATAATAAGGACAAGATTAGCTTCAGTATGACCGGCAACGCCGAATTCAGAGGATACGACATGAGCGATGAAAGCGGTAAAGAGTTAGGTGGCAATGCTACCTTGCAGGCAAACAACCTGACTTACGATGTATTGCTTCGTGCCAACACCGTCAAGAACATCACCAAGAGCCAGTGCCCCTCATTCACTCCGTTCTATGCCGACAGCTACCCCTACGGTTTGGTTTACGAGTCATCTAAGTACTACACCAAGGCCATCGAACTGCTTGCAGACTGCAACTTCGTAGACGTTGCCACCATCGTTAAGCAGATTCAGAAGTCTGGATTGAAGGACATGAGAGAATACAACCCCCTCCCCGCTGATACAGCAACCGCTTACTGGGAAGGTGAGTTCTATGACGAAGCCAACAAGCGCTACATTGCAATCACCTGGGACAAGTACCAGAGCATCGACCCCAGCATTCCTAGCGCATACGACATGGATGCAAAGTTGATTATGGTCGTTGTTGATGGCATCAAGTATACCCCCGACTTCTCTACCCGCATCGAGGCAATGGTCAAGAAACAGCTCTATGCCACCAAGCAAAAGGCAAAGAGTGCAATATCTGCTAAGGCAAGAAAGAGATAGCACCTTGCTCAAGCAATAACAACAAGAGGATGTATCAAAACCACACGTTTTGGCACATCCTCTTTTCGTTTACCCCGTCACGTCATACGTTCGAAACATCCAACCCGAAACTATCAACTGCGACTTACAGTTTCACCTTGAGTACAGCTTTCTTCACCTGTTCGGCGATAATGCCAGCACCTTGCACGTCGGGATGAATGCCGTCGGGGAAACGCTCAGGCTTCTTGGATGTTGCCTTATAGAGATCGAGGAGGCGCCACTTATTACGTTTAGCCATCTGCTTGATGGGCTTCAACATCTCGGAACTGATGATGCTGTCGCGGATGCTCCAACGCACCTCGTATGCTTTGGCAGGAAGACAAATAATAATCTTGGGATGAGTGGGCAATGACGCAAACTCCTTGGCAATGGACTCGAGGTCGTTGATGAAACGCTCTGCTCCCACCCAGTTCTGGGGTTTGGAGTCGTTGGTGCCCAACTTGATGACACAGATCTGAGGCAAGAAAGCCTTTGCCTGCTTATATTGGTCGGTACTTACCCAGGGAAAGTCGCCCTGCTTCTGAGCCGTGGTGCCACTCACACCAAAATTCTTCACTTCATAGGCATCACCCAACAACTTCTGCAACTGAGCAGGATAGGTATCGTGCTCACGGTCTTCGATGCCGTGACCGTAAGTAATACTGTTGCCAATACAAGCCACTTTAATCTGAGCGATGGATGACAATGCCACACAAAGCATCAAAAGAACAAAAAGGGAAAAAGTCTTTTTCATATCGTCTATTTAAGATTATATTCACAAAGTTACGCAAATATCCGCAAGTGAGCATCATTTTGGGAGAAATATTATATTATTTCCTGCCAAACATACCAGCAAATGAGGATTATTCACTAATTTTGCATTTCGATTTTAAGGTTAAAGGAAAATAAACTATGGAAGAACCCATTTTAAATGAGCATAACAAGGCGGAGCATCGCCCCTCACATACTGCAGAGCATTTGCTGAACCAAACGATGGTGAGAATGTTTGGTTGCGAGCGTTCGAAGAACGCACATATTGAGCGCAAGAAAAGCAAAATCAATTTTGAACTGGCAGAATGCCCCACTGCAGAGATAGTGGCTGAGATTGAAAAGAAACTCAACGAACTGATTGAGGCAAACCTGCCCGTGACTTACGAATTTGTGACGCGCGACAACATCCCCGAAGGCGTGAAGCTCGACAAACTGCCCGAGGATGCCAGCGAGACACTGCGCCTTGTACGCATCGGTGACTATGACGTTTGCCCCTGTATAGGACAGCACGTAGAGACGACAAAGGAGATTGGAAGTTTCCGCATAACGAGCACCAGTTACAACGAAGGTTCATTCAGAATTGTGTTTAAGGTAACCGGTGCAGAATAAGCAATGAAGGTTTTTGAGGTAATAAAGAAGAACTCACTGCTATTTGCCATGGTGGTGGGTGCCATCATTTATGAGCTGTTCGCCCACGTTCCGGCATTGGAGCCGATTGGCGAAGAACTGGGACCATGGTTGCCCGAATGGTTGCCCATCGGACTCTTCCTCTTGCTGTACGTCACATTCTGCAAGATAAAGATTTCGGAACTGCGTCCGAGGACGTGGCACTTCGTCATACAACTTGTACGTACATGCATTGCCGCCTTTATGGTATTGCTGATCAGTCTGTTCGGAGAGAATGCCGAGACAAAGCTGATTCTTGAAGGCATGTTCATTTGTTTCATCTGTCCCACAGCCGCTGCCGTGGTGGTAGTAACGGAGAAACTGGGTGGCAGTATCGGTTCGCTGACCGTATTCACCATCATCGCCAACATGGTCACCATGGTCATCATCCCCTTGTTCTTTCCCATGGTGGAGCGCGATGCCGACATCACCTTCGTGACAGCCATGATGATGGTGTTGCGCAACGTGACCGTGGTGCTGGTAGTGCCTTTAGGTCTGGCATTGCTGTCGAAGAAGATAGTGCCGAGATTTATCAATTGGCTGAAGCAGTTCAGCAATTTGGGTTTCTACATCTGGTGTGTCAACCTGGCTATCGTTACGGGACTTACGCTTCGCAACATCAGTCAAAGCACCGTGTCGGGATGGGTGCTCTGTGCATTGTTGCTCACTCCCCTATTCTGTTGCCTTGTACAGTTCGCCTTGGGCAAGTTCATTGGCAAGCATTGGAATGACAGCATCAGCGCGGGACAGGCATTGGGGCAGAAGAACACCGTAGTGGGCATCTGGCTCACGCTGACGTTCCTGAATCCTCTAGCAGCCGTGGCTCCCGGAGCCTACGTGCTGTGGCAGAACCTCGTCAATGGTTGGCAGATATGGTATAAGGAAAAACACGGTTATCTGAAGTGGTAGGATTATGGCAAAACAATTATCAAGACATCTGTATTTCTTTGTGGCATTGCTCGTGGTAGCAGTATGGGGAGAGACATTCGTTTCGTCCAAGATTCTGCTGACCGAGGGCATGATGCCCGCCGACATCTTCTTCTATCGCTTCACCGTGGCATACCTATGCATGGCAATACTCTCGCACAAGCAGATGTGGGCCAAGAAGGTGAAACATGAACTCATGTTCCTGCTCATGGGTATTGCAGGAGGCTCACTCTATTTCCTCACGGAGAACATGGCGCTGAAATACTCAACCGCCTCGAACGTGGCCATCATAGTGGGTACAACACCCATGATGACTGCCTTACTGCTGGCCATCTTCTACAAAGAAGAGCGCATGCACATGCGACAGATCATAGGTTCGCTTATCGCCTTCGCTGGTCTTATCCTTGTCGTGCTGAACGGTCGTTTTGCCCTTCACCTCAATCCTTTAGGCGATGCCTTGGCATTGGGTGCTTCTATTACATGGGGAGTGTATTCGCTATGCATGAAGACACTATCCTCGCATTATGACACACGTTTCATTACACGAAAAGTATTCGGTTATGGTTTGCTGACCATCCTGCCTTGGTTCTTCCTCATGGAACCCTTGCAGACAGATTTCTCCATACTCGGAAAGTCTGCTGTATGGATGAACCTGATATACCTTTCATTGGTAGCATCGCTACTTTGCTTCCTTGCCTGGAACTGGGTGCTTCCACGTCTGGGTGTAGTAAAAGCAACCAACGTTGTGTACACGCAATGTGCCTTCACCATGGCCATCTCTGCCATCGTTCTTGACGAACGCATTACATGGGTTGCCATCGCTGGTACTGTCATCTTGATTGGAGGAATGCTCTTGATGCTTGCCCGTCGGGCGTGAATAAGATGAAAGTCCCTCGTCACACTTCAGAGGGATGACTTACTTCTTTTCCAATTCTGCAAGGTCTTCCATCTTCTTGGTTTCCAAGAATTCGTAGATACCGCAAAGGTGCTCGCGCACACGCTGGTGTCCAAACTCGTACACCTTATTCACCAAACCATCCAGGAAGTCACGGTCGTGACTGACAACGATGAGGGTACCGTCAAAGTCGATGAGTGCCTGCTTCAGCACGTCCTTCGTCTTGAGGTCAAGATGGTTGGTGGGCTCATCAAGAATAAGCAGATTGACGGGTTCGAGCAAGAGTTTGAGGATAGCCAAACGAGTACGCTCACCACCCGAAAGCACCTTCACCTTCTTGGTAGACTCCTCGCCACCAAACATGAATGCACCCAGCAAATCGCGAATCTTATTACGAATCTCGCCCTTTGCAACATCATCGATAGTCTGGAAGATGGTCAACTCATCATCAAGCAGAGAAGCCTGATTCTGAGCAAAATAGCCAATCTGCACGTTATGGCCTAACTGCAAACTACCGGAATGTTCCAACTCACCCATAATGCACTTCACCATAGTAGACTTACCCTCACCATTACGGCCTACAAAGGCAATCTTCTCACCACGCTCGATGGTAAACGACGCATTCTGGAAGATGACCTTTTCGCCTGCCGAGGGATCGTCGTTGTTGATAGGGAAACTCTTACCTACCCCATCAGCAATGACAGGATACTGTCCCGAACGAACCGAGGGTGGGAACTTGAGGTGCAAGCTTGAGGTATCCTCTTCGTCCACCTCTACGAGTTCCAGTTTCTCGAGCATCTTCACACGGCTCTGCACTTGGAAGGTCTTGCTGTATGTTCCCTTGAAACGCTCGATGAAGTCCTTGGTTTCCTGAATCATTTTCTGCTGTTCCTCATACTGCTTCTGTTGCTGTTCACGGCGCTCCTTGCGCAACTCCAGATAATGACTGTAGGAAGCACGATAATCGTAGATGCGACCCATAGTAACCTCGATGGTACGGGTTGTGATGCTATCCACAAACTTACGGTCGTGACTGATGACAACTACTGCCTTTCCGGAAGTCATGATAAACTCTTCCAACCAACCAATTGATTCAATATCAAGATGATTGGTAGGCTCATCCAGCAACAGGACATCGGGATTCTTCAAGAGAAGTTTTGCCAATTCGATACGCATACGCCAACCACCTGAAAACTCACTCGTCTGGCGGTCGAAGTCTGTACGTTCAAAACCCAAGCCCAACAAAGTCTTCTCGACATCCTCCTCAAAATGAGTCATATCAATGGCGTAGAACTTCTCCGAAAGCGTACTTACCTGTTCGATAAGAGCCATGTATTCGTCGCTCTCATAGTCGGTACGTGTTTCAAGCTGATGGTTGATTTCATCAATCTGCTTCTCTGTTTCGTGCAGATAAGCAAAGGCTTGCGATGCCTCCTCGAAGACGGTACGTCCGTCCTCGGTCATAAGGTGCTGAGGCAGATAAGCTACCACGCAGTCCTTGGGCACCGAGACATTGCCTCGTGTAGGTTGGCGCACTCCGGCAAGTATCTTCAACATGGTACTCTTTCCGGCACCATTCTTACCCATCAAGGCAATACGGTCCTTCTCGTTAATCTGAAATGAAATATCCTTAAAGAGAGTTGTTCCACCAAACTCTACGGCTATGTTGTCTACTGAAATCATTGTTTTTAATTCTATCTTTGAAATTATTGATGTTGAAGAAGTTTATATAGCAGGAACCTAAATCAAAAAAGCAGTAATCAAGCACAGGGAATCCTCTCTTCTACTATACTCCTCCTTGGGGGGATTAGAGGGGGCTTTCTCTAAACTCTAAACTCTAATTATCCTCTCACTCCTCCCCCCTTGGGGGGATTAGAGGGGGGCTCTCTATACTCTAATTCACTCCTAGTTTCTGCTTAATCTTAGAGGGGATGGCATTTTTATGCAACATTATATAAATGGTCTTGCCACGAACATAACTCTCGGACATGTTGAGATAGCCACCAAAATCGTTGCCCACGCCCCATGAATTCTTGGTGAGATAATACTTTGTCCCATTCTGGTCGGTAACAATACCAGTAATATGCATAAGATGGTCATCGCAAGTAACAAACGACTCGTAACCTCTCTGACGGAGTTCCTGGGTGACATTTACTTCGGGACAAGGTCCGTTGAATTTGTAAGCCTCATCAAGGCGCTGAGCGGATGTCATATTCTCCCAACGGGCACGGTCGGTACCAACGTAGTCGTCAACTTTCTCGGTCTCAGGCAAGATGGCAACACCGTTACCGTAGCTGAACCCTCTCTCACTAACATCACCATCCCAGCATACCGTGTAGCCGTTGTTGAGGGCATAATCAAGTACTTCCATCATCTCATCCAATGGAAGGTTGTACTGCATGGCGTGCTCCCAGTTGTCGGGTACTTCGAGTGCAAAAGGCTGGTAGTAAGGTTTGTGGTTGAAACTGGTGATTTCGACGTAGTCGTCCATGTTAAGTTCAAGACTCTTGGCGAAATCCTGAGGAGTGTACTCCTTGCCACGAAAGGTGAAGGTTTGGGGCACAGCACCGAGATACGTATCAAAGACGCCGTTCAGTATCTTGTAATATTCGGGCGAACGTTTGGTAATATTGACTGCGACACCGGAAATAGCCTTGATGAATTCACTCATCTCTTGATGGTTATGACGCTCTTTGCCATACTGAATTCCATGATAGACCTCTTCGGGAACGATACCTACTTGACGGTAAGCATTCATCCATGTATGCGAAAGACTGCCCTCGTCAACATTACCACGTCCACGACGCAGATAATTGTCTTCGGTTTGGTTAATGTACTTCTGACGAACGATGAACATCTCGGAGAGGTCGTATTCGCCCTTACCCATACGCAGCAGTTCCGCTTCCATAAAGGATGTGGTAGCGAAACACCAGCAGGTGCCAGTTGAAGCCTGATCCTTGACCGAAGTAGCAGGAATAGACTTGATGGTGGTAAACTTATAGGAAGAATCTTTTGCCTGAACGCCAAGTGCTCCGCAAAGGAGCATGGCTGCTATGATTGAAGACTTCATTTATTGTAAATTACACTTATTTGTAGCAGATACGTTCACCCACAGGAAATGTGTGCGAGGGAGCATGATTGTCCATAGCAAACATACCTGACGAATAGATTTTACCCAATTAGAAGAAACCCTTGAAAGCACCAAAGATACGACCAACCATACGATGCCACAGGTTAAAGCGTTTCTTCCAGCCATCCTTGGTAAGGAGCGTACTCTTGAGTTTGTCACGCTCAAAGATCTGCTGCAACTGCTTGGTTGTAGTAGGCGTAAATATGAATGAATTGACTTCATAATCGAAGAGCATACTGCGGGCATCCATATTGGCAGAACCGATGGTGCAGAACTCATCGTCGACAATCATGAACTTGCTGTGATGGAAACCTTCCTCATAATAATACACCTCGCAACCACGCGCCATAAGACGACGCATCTGTATGGCAACAATATCGGGAGTAATGGGTACGTCGCTCTTTGCCGATACCATAAACTCAAGGCGTACGCCACGCTTCAAAGCACGATAGAGTGCACGGCGAACACTGTATACGCCCGTTGGATAAGGATTGACAATCTGAATGTGATGCTTGGCAGCATCGATGGCTGCCACGTAAGCCTTACGCATGAGTTTGCTGCGCTTGCCGGGAGTACGGTTTACCACAGCCAGCGTCTTAGTACCCGCATCGGGAGTACTGTCGGAAGGAAGACCGTAATAAACGCGACCTACAGGCTTACCCGCACCCTCATATTGCAGGGAGTCGAGATACTCATCCGTTTCGCCATTCCACATCGTGCTGAAAATACGCTCATACTGTGCCACGACGGGACCTTCGAGACGCATGTGCATATCGTGCCAAGAACCAATCTCGGGTTTACCATGAATATAGTAGTCTGCCACGTTCATACCACCACTATAGGCAAGGTTACCATCGATGACGGCAATCTTCATGTGGTCGCGGTGATAGAAATGGTTAATCCACGGGAACTTCATCGGATCAAAGATCTGAATCTGAATGCCCATCGAACGGATACTGTCAAGATGGTTCTTCCTGAGAGGATGATCGTTGCTGCGATTACCAAAGTCATCACACATCACGCGAACCTCAACACCTTCCTTTGCCTTCTCTCCCAGCAAACCGAAGAGTGCCCATCCAATGGTGTCGTTGCGATAGTTAAAATACTCAAGATGAATGTAATGACGTGCATTACGAATAGCATCGAACATATCAGCAAACTTCTCCTTGCCTGATGGCAACAGCACAACGCTGTTGTTTTCATAAAAAGGAATTTCAAGTTTCTTCAGCGCATCAATGGTCTGCTGCGCCGAACTGTCCTGGGCAAAAAGGTTAGTGTGATTTGTCAATGTCATCAGCAAAAGGATCTTTAAAATTGTTTGTTTCATTCGGATTGTAATTTACCACGCTTGGATTCTGCATACTGCGAAGGCATGACACCATATTCTGCCTGGAAGAAACGACTGAACATGGCGAGATTGCCAAATCCCAACTCCTGTGCCACCTCTGCTGGCGAGAGGAATCCCGACTCGAGCAATTTGGCAGCCTCCTGGAGGCGGAGTTGACGGATATAATCGGAAGGAGAACGATGCGTAATGCTCTCTATCTTGCGGAACAAAACGGTGCGGCTTACACCGAGCACACGACTCATCTCCTCTATGCTCAAATCCTTACGACTGATATTCTGAATAATATACTGGTCAAGCAATTCGCAAAGCAACACATGTGCAGATTCTGTCATGGCATCGGCACCACGCAAGGTGTCGTCAACGGCAACAGGATCTGCCACGGGTTCACCCAATAAGGTATTGACACGTACGACAACACTTTGCAGATTATAGGGTGAAGGCACGTAGTCATCTGCCAAAAGCGTGATATTCTTGACAGAGAATTCTCCCTGAGTAAGTACGCCATCAGTGGTGAGGATAAAAGGAACACGCTCCAATGACCGTTCGTTCTTAATGCGCTCGCACAGCATGCTACCCGACAAGTCGGTCATGTTCTCGGCACACATCACAAGACTGGGACGCTCGTCAAGAATAGCCTGCCAACACTCTTCTGCACTTGTGAAGGTACGAATGACAAAGGTGTTCTTCAGACAATCGGAAACGAACTCCAACATATCAGCATCAACGTCAGCAATATAGATGGTGTATTTGGCTGCAGTTTCCTTCACCGGTAAACCGTTGGCATCAAGAATGCCATCATCACATAGAAGGATGTCACCACTCTCCATGGCGGTCTTTACCAAAGCCTCATCGTCAACTGCATTGGCTCTGTTATCCGCTGTCTTGCCTAAATCGGTATCGATGATAACATCTGAACTGTCATCGCTATACATCAGGGACTTGTTCTCCTTCAGACGATTAAGACTGGTAAGCATCTGACGTGCAGAGTGATGCAATCCGCTAAGGCGCTCCTTCTGTTCTGCGTCAGTCGACTCACTTTGCAACAATCCCAACTGTGGAATCATTGACACCACAAGACTGCGCACATCTTGTGCAACGCTATCAATCTCCTTCTGGCGGTGTCTCAAGAGTTCCACCTCCATACGACGTTGACGATAATAGTTCCTGATTGCGGGGAACACACGATAGATCAATACTATAATGACGAGCACTATAATTCCTGCAACCAGGAATACCCACCATTGCAAGTACCAGGGACGCTGTACAACGATGTGCAAAATATGCTCCTCGGAAACCGTCTTGTCATCATCAAGCATGGCTTTGATGTGCAGGGTGTACTTACCGCTACTCATGTACTCAAGTTTCAGCGTGTGTCCATCGCCGGTAACAGGCAACCAGGCATCGTTGATACCCTCAAGTTGGTAGATGAAACGGGCAGGTTCGGCATGGTTGTAGTCGTCTACGCCAAGGGTGATGCAAATGTCCTTATCACGATAACGTAAGGTAAGGGTGTTGAGGCTCTGAATTGCCTCGTCCAAGATAACCTTGCCAGCGTATTCCTCACCGACATTAATGGGCTGTCCATCAATAGACAGTTCAGAGAGCATTACGTGCAAGGGACGCTTACGCTCAACATGTTTTATGTCATGCATCCAGTTGATACCATCCTGTCCACCCATGAAGATGCGTCCGGCACGTGTCGTCATGATGGCTCCGTGGTTGAACTCTACACCTTGCAGACCATCTGAGGCATCATAACCATAGAAATTATAAGCCCAATTTGCATCGCCCGTAGTTGCTTTCTGAATGGTAATACGATTGACGCCACGAGCCGTAGTAACCCAGATGTCGTGGTTCTTATCTTCAGCAATACCGCAGATGACATTGCTCATCAAACCATTCTCGGTGGTGAATGAGGTCAACTGGTCGCATTCAACTTCCAATGCGTTCAGACCTTCACGCGTGCCCACCCAGACAATGCCACGACTATCCATAAACACCTCCGTTATGACATTGCTGGTAAAATGCTTGTCACCCGAAGCGGTGCCCAGATAATTGGTCACCTTGTTACTGCTCAGATTAATGAGTGTGATACCATTAGCAGTTCCGGCAACAAGTTGAGTACCATTACAATAGAGTGAGGTAACATTATCACTCTGCAACTTTCCATTCTGAACCGAGAAGTTGCTGAACTTACCCGTCTTGATGTTTAGACTCTGCAAACCACCTTTACGAGTTCCTACCCACAAATTGCCAAAACGATCTTCTGCCAAGGCATGCACATTATTGTCGCGCAATCCAGTTTTGTCGCCTGGAACAGAACGATAGGACTTTACTCCGTTAGGGGTAATACAATTCAGTCCAAAACGATTGGATCCGGCCCACACACTACCATCGCTGGCAGCAAGAACGCATGAGAAAATATTATCGGTTAATCCCTGCGTCTGCGTATAGGTGGCATTTTTACCTGTACTGGGATTTTGGTAAACCAAACCACGATCGTGTGTAGCAAACCATAGACCACCGTGTGTATCCTCGCTCATACCATAAACATCGCCCAGATTATCAACGTCGAACATATAGAGGTTGGGAGCGTAGTAACAAGCACCGGAATGATAGGTTCCTACCCAAAGCAGATCTGTATCGTCAACATAAACAGTAGTGAGGTTATTAGTGGTGAGTCCACGGTTGGGCGAAGCAGTAAGCTGTGCCTTGATGGTACGCTCACCGGCATTCATCAGCAACAGACCATGACGCTGAGTAGCCACCCACATATTTTCCTGCGTATCGGTAGCAACTCCCATCACAAGGTCATCACCTACCGAGATATTACTACCCCACTCTTGTGCTAACTCTGCAATAGAACGCATCCAACGACCGGTTTTCTTTTCATAGAAGAACGAACGCGTCTCACCATAAACCCAGATGTTGCCGTTGATGTCACATGCAACCTGGTACTCATCCTCTTGTGTAGAGTTCTTGGCAATAACGTCATTGTACCACAGGACTTTTTGCTGTTCGCCACTAATGCAGCACACAGTACCGTTGGTATAAACAACAAGTACACCTTCCAAACATTCGCAAATACCGCTAATATTGCCCTTGCGAAGCGATGAAGAAGTATCATCAAACCTGAACTTATAAACCAGTTCCTGCTTGGTCTTATGGTAATACACGGCATTATCCTTGTCATACACCCAGGTATTCTTCCAGTGGTCAAAGAACACCAATTCCGGGTCGATGTTGGCATCAAGCGTCGATAGCAACTGCGAAACGCTGCGTTCAAAGGTCTGTGTGACAGGGTTAAAGGCTACGTATCCGCCGTTGGTCTTAATCCAAAGCTTACCATCGTATGCTTCCTGGATAGATAAAATGTAACTGTCGGGCAAAGCACTAGCCGAAGAGTAATTGCTTTGAAACTGACGAATACTGGAACCATCGAAACGGTCAAGACCAGCTGAAGTTCCCAACCACACGAAGCCACGGCTATCCTTGCAGATAGCATTGACCTGACTGGCTGAGAGCCCATCAGTCAACCCAACATTCTTGAACCAATAGTTCTGCGCTGATAACGAAAGACTGTGCATCAGCCACGCTATCAGTACCAGAAACTTCAGTATATGATATCTTTTAGTTTTCAATTTCAACTGGCAATTTATACTTTTAACTTTCAACAGGTTCTAATAACCATTAACCTTTCACGTCCCATCAGACGTAGCAGGCGAAGTTATCTACAACACCCACAAGACGTTCGTCCTCATCCTTGACAAGGACAGCATGAATCTTACGGTCGTTGAGGGTACGAAGAATCTCCTCGATCTTAGCATGAGGTGTTACGCAAACCGGTGTCTTTGTCATCACTTCGCTAACAGGGACGTAGAAGAATCGGTCACGCAGATTTTCTGTGGCACGGCGCACGTCACCATCAGTAACAATGCCCATCACACGTTCGTCGCACATCACGACGGCCAAGCCAAGCTTACCCTTGCTGATATGGATGATTGCCTCGCCCAATGTCATGTCGAGAGGAATGGTAGGGAGGTCGTTGGTACGCATCACATCCTTAGCCGACTTGAGCAAACGACGTCCCAAAGAACCGCCGGGATGGAAACGTGCAAAATCATCCTCCTTGAAATTACGGCAAACCACCAAAGCCGAAGCAATGGCATCAGCCATAGCCAACATGGCAGTAGTGCTGCAAGTAGGAGCCAGGTTAAGTGGATAAGCCTCATGCTCCACATGCACATTGAGGTAGTAAGTACTGTGCTTGGCAAGCAATGAATCGGGGTTACCGCAGATACCGACCAATGGAATATGGCGTTCCTGCAGGCAAGGCACAAAACGAAGCAGTTCGTCCGTCTGTCCGGAGTATGAAAGCGCAACCACGACATCATCGTTGGTCATGACACCCAATCCACCATGAAACACATCAAGACAGTTGATATAGAATGCTGGTGTGCCCGTACTACTAAGAGTTGCCGCCATCTTGGATGCAATATGACTGCTCTTACCCACTCCTGTAATGACTACCTTTCCCTTGCAATGAAACAGCAAGTCGATGACGTGATCAAAATTCTCGTCAAGCAAAGGAATCAGATTCTTGATAGCATCTGACTCATCACGGAGGCATTGGGTAGCAATCTTTCTTATTTCGCTCATTGTTGATTGTTTGAATAAACTGTTAAGGTGGGTTCTATGATATTTGTTTTTGAACGTTTTCGGAGGTATTCATAAACCTCACCTTAATCCAGAAGACTTACGAGTACTTCTTCAAAATCCTTCAAGTAAAGCATGTTGGGACCATCGCTTAACGCTTTCTCCGGATTGGGATGTATCTCAAAGAAATATCCGTTTGCACCAAACGCCTTAGCGGCAAGAGCCATTGCAGGAACAAACTCACGGTTTCCGCCCGACTTGCCTCCAGCGGCACCAGGACGCTGCACGCTATGCGTACAATCCATGATGACACGTTCAGTAAAACGCTTCATGTCTGCCAGATTACGGAAGTCTACTGCCAGATTGTTGTAGCCATACATGTTACCACGCTCCGTAAGCCATACATCCACGGCTCCGCTCTCACGGCATTTCTCTACAGGAAACTGCATATCGAGTCCCGAGAGGAACTGTGCCTTCTTGATGTTGACAGGCTTTCCTGTCTTGGCAGCAGCTACCAGCAGGTCTGTCTGACGACAAAGAAATGCCGGAATCTGTAATGCATCGACAACCTGTCCTGCCACCGATGCCTGATAACTCTCGTGAATATCGGTCAGCAATGGCAAAGCATACTTCGACTTTACGTCTGCCATCATCTGCAAACCCTTATCTATGCCGGGACCACGATACGAACTGATACTGGTACGGTTTGCCTTGTCAAAAGAGGCCTTGAAATAAATATCAACGCTGTATTTGTTGCGAAGGCGCAACAATTCTTCAGCCACTTCATTCAACACGTCTTGAGTCTCAATTACACACGGTCCTGCTATGAAAATCGGTTTCATATTATTGAATTACTTTATTCTATCGTGCAAAGATAATATTTTTTCGTTAAAAGAGCGTTATCTATTATAAAATATTGCACGCGCGAATAAAATATGTGCAAAAACAGACTGATAAGTCACATTTTCTTCGTATCTTTGCAGTGGAAAAACAGTTAGAGCAAGTAGTATGCTCTAAGTTGAAAGACGAAAAATGCAATAATCTTAAAACAGAAAAATAATGAGCAAAGTAATTATCGGGTCTTACGAAGACTTCCTGCCTTATGTAGGCAAAGAGATTGGTACCAGTGACTATGTACAAGTTGACCAGGATCGCATCAACCTGTTTGCTGATGCAACCCTTGACCACCAGTGGATTCACGTGGACACTGAGCGTGCTAAGGCTGAGAGTCCCTTCGGTCAGACCATTGCACACGGTTACCTCACCCTTTCACTCCTTCCCGTTTTGTGGGATCAGATTATCGAGGTACGCAACTTGGAGCGCATGATGAACTATGGCATGGACAAGATGAAGTTTGCTCAGCCTGTTCTTTCTGGTCAGAGCGTTTGCATGAAGACCAAACTCGAGGAGATTCAGAACCTTCGTGGTGCTATCAAGACCACCATCAAGTTCACCATCGAGGTTAAGGAAACCGGCAAGAAGACTCTTGAAGGATTGGCTACATTCATCTACTATTTCAAGCAGCAGTAAAAATTGATGATATGCGATGCTGTCCGTTTCGCATATCACCATCCCTGATAACAAAAAAATACCCCTTCGTTTTATTGCGAAGGGGTATTTTTATATAACTGTACCTTAATACTTTATATCCAATTCGTGTACGATGGCAGAAATCTTCTCCATAGTCACCAAAGTGGTAGGAACGAGGGGAAGACGAAGCTGGTTCTCGATAACACCCATAGCATGAAGCATAGCCTTCACACCAGCAGGGTTACCGTCAACAAACAGCAACTTGAAGAGTTCGGTAAACTTGTGATGAATATGCAAAGCAGGAGCATACTCACCCTTGAGTGCCAAACGCACCATACGGCTGAACTCTGCAGGAAGGGCATTGCCAATAACGCTAATTACACCAACAGCACCCAAAGTGATAAGAGGGAAGGTAATACCATCGTCACCACTGATCACATCAAAATCAGCAGGCTTGTTCTTGATGATATCGTCCATCTGGGTAATGTTGCCACTTGCCTCCTTGATAGCCACGACGTTCTCACAGTCACGAGCCAGACGAAGGGTAGTCTCTGCAGTCATATTAACACCCGTACGACCAGGAACATTATACAGCACAACAGGAACAGGACTTGCCTCGGCAATCGCCTTGAAATGCTGATAAAGTCCCTCCTGAGAAGGCTTATTATACATAGGACATACACTGAGTACGCCATCAATGCCAGTCCAATCAGAATTCTTCAACTCATCGATAACAGCAGCAGTATTGTTGCCGCCACAGCCCATCAGCAGAGGTACACGACCAGCAACACGTTCAACTACCAAATTACGAATCTGCTTCTTTTCCTCGCTTGACAACGTTGGAGTCTCTGCTGTTGTACCCAACAGGCAAATGAAATCAACGCCGTGTGACAACTGGAAATCGAGCAGATGAGTAAGAGAATCAAAATCAACGCTACCATCACTCTTGAAAGGAGTAATCAGCGCCACACCTAAACCACGGAATTTATTTTGAGCCATAATTAATTATTATTCTAAAATCACATTTAGATGCAAAGTTACAAATTAACGTGCATAACGCCAAATAATATAACAAAAATCTAACTAAAGCACCCTGTCATGTGTACATTTCGACGAAATTTAGAGCAAATCACGTAAAAAAGAAAATGAAATCGATTGGCAATACCCACCAGTCGCTTCAAAACTCTAAACTTAAAATACTCCTCAACTGTCTCTAAACTCTAAACTCTAAACTAGGAAAATGACTCTAATCTTAAAATACCCCTCAACTGTCTCTAAACTCTAAACTGAACAAACATGACTCTAAACTCTAAACTCTAAACTGAACAAAGATGACTCTAAACTTAAAACACTCCCCAACTGACTCTAAACTCTAAACCCTAAACAGAATAAAGATGACTCTAATCTGAGCAAAGCCTCAAGAACTCTTCCTCATTCATAATTCTGACGCCCAGTTTTTGAGCCTTCTCCAGTTTGGCAGGTCCCATGTTAGCACCAGCAAGAACGAACGACGTTTTCGCAGAAATACTGCCCACATTCTTACCACCGTGCTGTTCAATCATAGCCTTGTATTCGTCACGACTATGATGCACAAACACACCGCTAATCACGACACTCTGCCCAGCCAAACGGTTGCTTTGCTGAGCCATCTCCTCATGGCTGAGTTCCATCTGTACACCACTGGCAGTCAGGCGTTCAACAAGACGCTGGTTATGCTCATCAGCAAACCACGACTTGACACTCTGGGCAATAACCATTCCGATGCCATTGACCTCAAACATCTGTTCCAGTGTAGCATGTTGCAAAGCAGTAATACTACGGAAGTTACGAGCCAATGCCTTGGCGGCAATCTCACCAACGAATCGAATGCCTAAAGCAAAGAGGACACGTTCAAAAGGAACCGTCTTACTCTCTTCTATTCCTGCCAGCACATTGCGCTGTTGAAGATGTTCTTGCTTACCTGTTTCGGGCAAAGGATTACCGAAGAGATCAAGAGGAGGAGGACACAGACGTTCAAGTGTCAAATCGTACAGATCCGCAACATCATGTATCAAACCATCGCTGAAATACTTATCTACGGTCTCCGGACCAAGCGAAGTAATATTCATCGCCTTGCGTGAGATAAAATGCTCTATTCTGCCCAGCAACTGCGGACGGCACTCATCATTGGGGCAGTAGGTGGCTGCTTCCTCTTCGTTGCGCATCAGCAACGTGCCACATTCCGGGCAATGGGTAACAAACTGCACCTTTTCTCCCCTATCCTCATGAGCGTACTCCTCGTCCACTCCCACAATCTTGGGAATGATTTCGCCGCCTTTCTCCACCAGCACATGATCGCCAATGTGCAGGTCAAGCGCCGCCATAACATCGGCATTGTGAAGGGTGGCACGTTTTACTATGGTACCCGCCAAAAGCACAGGGTCCATATTGGCAACAGGTGTCACGACACCGGTACGTCCGACCTGAAAAGTCACCTCACGAAGTACTGTGCTTACCTGTTCGGCTTGAAACTTATAAGCAATGGCCCAGCGAGGACTCTTGGCAGTAAGACCTAATGAGCGTTGCTGTGCCAACGAATTAACTTTTAGCACAATACCATCAGTAGCATAAGGCAACTGATGACGTTTCTCATTCCACAAATTGATGTAATCGAACACATCTTGCTCGCTTTTAGCAAGCATCATGTTATCGCTTACCTTGAATCCCCAGCGCTTGGCAGCCTGAAGATTTTCAAAATGACTATTGGCAGGAATGCCATCACCTAACAAGTAATACAGGAAAGCATCAAGCTTACGCTCTGCCACTACGCGCGAATCCTTGCTTTTCAAGGTACCCGAAGCTGCATTGCGGGGATTGGCAAAGAGCTGTTCACCTTTACGCTCGCGCTCCTTGTTGAGTTCCTCAAAACTACTGAAAGGCATCAGCACCTCACCACGTATCTCAAACTCATCCGGATAGTCAAGTCCATCGGGCAAGACGAGGGGAATGCTGCGTATCGTGCGTACATTCTCAGTCACATCATCGCCCTGAACACCATCGCCACGGGTTACGGCACGAACCAAACGCCCCTTCTCGTAATGTAGTGAGATGCTCAGTCCATCAAACTTCATCTCGCAGCAAATCTGGAAAGGTTCACCTTGCAGACCATCCTTTACACGCTCGTAGAACTCTCTCACCTCCTGCTGGTTGTAAGTATTCGAAAGCGAAAGCATAGGGCGTTTATGAACAATCGTCTGAAACTCATTGTTCAAATCGCTGCCAACTCGTTGCGAGGGACTGTTAGCATCAAACATTTCGGGATGACGACCTTCCATATCCTGAAGGCGATGCATCATCTCGTCAAATGTTTGGTCACCTATCGTGGGTGCATTAAGCACATAATAATTATAATTATGTTGATGCAACTCAGCACGAAGTTGCACAATCTCTTCTTGTTCTGTCATAGTATTCGTCTAATCCTCGGAAGATGCTCCCGTGTGAATCTTCTCCATATTCTTTTGAGCAGCTTCTACATAGCGCTTTACATATGGATGTTCCTTAAATGCAGGTTTGGCACGGAAGAGTATTTCCTCAATCTGAGGAGTAAGCTGAGGGAAAGGATAACCGCTGGTCATAATCATGAAAACGCCAGGTCCTAACACATTATCGCTGTTGCGGATAACGAACGAAGTAACCAACTTGTCATTCGCCAGATTGATGCGCTCCATCTCATCATAGAGAATGCGCACACGTTCCGACTCTTCCACGCCGTCCACAATCATCTTGCTTTCCAAATCAGGCAGAGCGTCCAACTCGTTATCCAACTTTACCTTTTGACGAATAAAATTATATAAGGTGTCGTTCATCGGACTACCCGTAACGTTCTGCTTGTTCTCATCAATAACCAAACTGATAATACCCTCTTCAAGTACCATAGGCATCATGCTTTGGTCACCCATGAAGATGTTTACCATCAGTACAGAATCCAGTACGCCATTGAAGCGTATACGTCCATGCTGCACGAGGCAAGAATCGAGCGTACGCATTGCGTTATCATCAAACACCTTAAGACTGAGCGTCTTTCCCTCCAGCATCGACACATTTGTCGTACCCTCCACGTTATATTGGGTGGCACAAGAACTTGTCAGCAAGGGCAACAGAAGCAATAACGCCAGTCCGCCATTAGGGTTACGGCGCTTTTGCTCTTTCTCCAATTCCGAAGGAATGCGGAAAGAAGTATACAACTGAAGTATGACCGCAATAACGAGCAATAGAAGCCACAGGTTCCTGTGTGCCCACGAGGGACCGAAATTGAATTCCTGCGACAGCATGGCTGCTGCCGAAAGCAGAAAGATGAAATCACTCATTATTTGCTGGCGACGCAGACGAGCGATGATAAAATTGTCACCCTCGTAACGGCACAGCATCTGCATACCCGAGAAAAGCACAACGCCTACCACGTAGAAAATCGTACCAAGAAATGGGTTGAACAAACGCAAGCCTAACCCCGCAATAAGGGACAAGGCGCCGAAGCGGAAAATGGAATTCTGAAGAAAGGACAACTCTTTCATAACAGCAAACCCTTATACTGCGGGATCTTCTCCGTCGTCATCCTTTGATGACACCACGGTACCTTCAGGTGCTACCTCTGACTGAATGATAAACAAATCCTCGCCGGGACGAGTCATGAAATACTTTTCGCGAGCAATGCGCTCTACTTTTTTCGAACTATTGCGCAATTCTTCCAACTCGCGACTGTTTTCCTGATAGCTGGCCTCAAGCTGTGCTATCTCTCTCTTAAGTTCATCGATGGTCTGCCAACGATAATGACGTTCCCAAACACTGTTTGAGTCGAGGACACCCACAAAAAGGCCGCACAATACTATAGCCACAGCACACTTGTGGTTACGTAAAAAATATATAAAGGAGTGTATTTTGCTCATAGGTTTTATAATTCTGCGCACAAAGATAGCACTTTTTTTGTCGAAATAAGTAGATGACACAAGTTTTTTTTGTATTTTTGCATTTAGTAACATTTCAAGTACTACTAACTTCAATTTTATACTAAATTTGTAGACCTACCTTATATGGAAGAATACATTGTTTCAGCACGCAAATACCGTCCGGCGTCATTCGACACCGTGGTGGGACAACGTGCTCTGACCACCACCCTTCTCAATGCCATCAAGACGAACAAGCTGGCACACGCCTACTTGTTTTGCGGACCACGAGGTGTAGGCAAGACTACCTGCGCCCGAATCTTTGCCAAGACCATCAACTGTACCCATCCGAAAGAGAATGGCGAGGCTTGCAACGAGTGCGAGTCATGCCGTGCCTTCGACGAGGGACGTTCGATGAATATACACGAACTTGATGCTGCCTCCAACAACTCTGTCGAGGACATCCGCGAACTGATACAGCAGGTACAGATTCCCCCACAGACTGGCCGTTACAAGGTGTTCATCATCGATGAGGTTCACATGCTCTCAACAGCCGCCTTCAACGCTTTCCTGAAAACATTGGAGGAACCACCATCATACGTGGTCTTCGTAATGGCCACCACCGAGAAGCACAAGATTCTTCCCACCATTCTTTCTCGATGCCAGGTGTACGACTTTGCACGAATGACCATCCAGAACACGGTAGACCATTTGCGCTATGTAGCAGAGAAAGAAGGATATACAGCCGATGACGAATCGCTCAACCTCATTGCACAAAAGGCGGATGGTGGTATGCGTGATGCCCTCTCCATCTTCGACCAGATGGTAAGCTTCACCGGTGGCAACATCACCTACCAACAGACATTGGCTAACCTGAACATACTGGATGCCGATTACTATTTCCGTTTGGTGGAACATTTCCTGAAGCATGAGGTGGAGCCCTGTATGCTGATACTCAACGAGGTCATCAACAAGGGTTTTGACCCAGGCATCTTCATCGGCGGTTTAGCCGCTCATTTGCGCGACCTCATGGTAAGTCGAGATGCACAGACGCTTCCCCTGCTCGAGGTAAGCGAGTCCATGCGTCAGCGTTATCAGGAGCAGGCACAACGTTGCCAGGCTAAGTTCCTTTACCGAACCATCAAACTGTGTAACGATTGCGACCAGAACTACCGTACCAGTCGCAACAAGCGCTTACAGGTTGAGATATGCCTCATCCAGGCAGCTCAGGAGGAGGATGCCAGTGCGGGGCGTCGCCCCAAGACATTACTTCCATTGTTCAAGGCCTTGCAGCCCAACGCTGCAAGCCAGCAGTCTGTAGCCACTGCGAACACAAGCCAGGCTACAACCCCATCTGCCTCTCACGTTGGCACGACTCCAGCAACACAAGTGCAATCAGCAGGAAACCAACAACCTGTGTCACAAGGAAGCACAAGTTCTGTGGCTAATAATTTTGCGCCCAGCACCACACCCACGCTCAAGGTGTTCAAGGCCGGCATGTTCGGACCATCCTTGCGCCGAAGCACTACCAGCAACAACGCTGCAACCACGCAGGAGCAACCTACGCAACAAGTACTGCAAGACAAACCCATCCGTACGCTCGAGGAGCACGATCTCGAACTCTACTGGCGTGAAGTGGCAAACACCATGCCTATTGACTACAAGTCACTGGCCACACGAATGGAGGAAATTACTCCCACCATTATTGACGATACGCACTTTACCTTTACGGTCAACAACGAGATGGTAAAGAAGAGTTTCGAGGAAATCACTCACATGTGGTTATCACATATCCGGACCCGTTTCAACAATCCCTCGCTTGAATGCACCATACGTGTTGCAAAAATAGAGGAGACACGTGCTATGTTCAGTAAGTCAGACATCCTGAAGCGTATCATCGAGCACAACCCTGCCGTGGGAAAACTCAAGGATGCCTTAAAGTTAGAGTTCATATAGGGCAAGCTCAACTTCTTTGGAAGTTATGCGCCTAAGGCGCGGAAGTTAAATAACCAATAAAAATCAAATGCTTATGACAATACAAATTTCCATTATCGCAATTGTAGCAATCAACGTCATCACCTTCTTTGTTTACGGTTATGACAAAGGTGTAGCCAAATACAATGCCTACAAGCATGAGAAGTACAACAACAAGCTCACCAAGACCAAGAATCCCTCATCGGTAAAGGAACCCACAGCCCGTCGTCGCATTCCCGAGAAGACTCTTCTCACGCTCGCAGCCCTGGGTGGCGCTCTTGGTGCCCTTATCGGCATGAGCGTTTGGCGTCACAAAACCCAGCACAAGAAGTTTGTTTATGGTATACCTGCCATCCTGGTGGTACACATTATTATCTTCCTCGTTTTCTTCTTTAAGTTTCACGAATAGGGAAATGCCTATTCCTTTGACCAGATGCGAAGGTTAAGGTTGAGCTGCTCCACGATGTCCGTCATGCGTCCAACTGCTTCCAAATCCTTCCACACGTCGTCAAGCTTATACTTAACCTCAAAATGGTTACGGTTATCATCGGCCATTAAGAGCATGTTTTCCTCGTAAAAGACAACAGAGATACGCGCCTTCAGCATTTCTCCCAGTTCAAGGATGCGCTGCTGCAGACTGGGCGTAAGGATGTAGCGTGCCTCCTGGTCGTCGGTGGTGTAGGTTTTGAAGCGATCTTCAAAATTCACGTCCTCCAGTTCGCAACGCTTGAGATGCGAGAAGAAACCAATGTCATTCTTAAGACGGCTTTTTCTGTTAAACACCACGGTGTGACCATTGAAGTGCTTGTTGAAGTCAGCCTTCAGCACAAAACCCTTGAAGTCGGTTACCGTCTCATTATTGTCTCCGTTATTTACGCTATGTTCAATCAGCATTTCGCAGAAGGTGAAGCGTGTCTGTCCAATGACACCCGTGATGCTGTCCTCAGTATTGAAGTCCTTCCCTCTCACACTAAACACCTTGGTTTCCTTCACCATATCCTTCGTAATGAGTCCATTCACGTTGTACGTGCAACCGGGCAAAGCCGTCTGCACCAGTTGAGGCATCACCACCTCCTTATACTTGCTGTTGCGTCGGTTTCCAAAATAACCGAAGAAGATGACATTGCAAACCACACATGAACCAAAGGCAATATAAGCCGCTGTCTTGAATGGTTCAGCGTGATGCGGATTCAGGATAAGGAATGCACCTGCGATAACAATCGGTATGATGACAGACCACGTGATGGCAACGCGGCGGTCACGTTTCTTTTGTGAAGCAAGTTCCTGTATGCATGACTGTATGTTGTTCTTGAGTTGCTCAAACGCTTGCTGATTAATCTGCATATTCGTAAAGGGATGAATTCTTTGGGAGTTATGCGCCTAAGGCGCGGAAGTTAATGTTACAAATTCACTTGCGGAGTGTTTCTCTCCTCTGCCATTGCCTCATAATAACTAAGGGGCTTTGAACCGAACATATTAGCCACTATATTTGAGGGGAAGGTAGTCTGTAGCTTTGTGTATTTCAGTACTGCAGCATTGTAACTTCGACGACTGGCAGCCAGTTGTTCCTCTGTTTCGTTGAGCGAGCGCTGCAGCATGAGTACCGGCTCTGATGCCTTCAATTGCGGGTAACTCTCCATGGTAATACTAAAGATGCTCGACACCTGAGCCATACAATCATCCAATTCCTCCTTCTCACCGTTTTTCAGTCGGGAGTAAGGCATGGAACGCAATTCTGCCAGACGTGTAATGACAGCCTCCTCATGCTTCATGTAACCACCTACAGTATTCACGAGCTGAGGCACCAGGTCATAGCGTTTCTTGAGCTGCACGTCAATGCCAGCATAGCAACTTCGTGCCTTGTTACGCATGGTAACCAATTGATTATAGGTAGCGATGATGTAAAGCAGCAATACTGCCACAACCGCAATAGCAATGATAAGAACCTTATCCATATAGTTTAGATTTTGTTTTGTACAAAGTTACATTATTTTTGCAACAAGGCAAAGACATAATACACTTTTTTGATGAATTACTGGCAGATAGCATACGAATCATCAAAAAAAAGCAGAAAAAGTATGCCTACGACATGAAAAACAATACATTTTGACCTTTAACATGCAGTTTATCCGAAAAAAAGAATGTACTAACAATAATAATCATTATATTTGCAAAAAACAATGGTCACGGAGGACAGACAAGTTCCATTTTTTGCTGAAGACACACTATTGCATGACTCCGTGCCAAGTATCACAGTGATATCTCAGTCGTCAAAAAAACAACAATTAATCAATAAAAAAAGAAAATGAAGAAGATTTCTTTAGCAGCAGTTGCTGCCATGTCAGCACTCGCTTTTACCTCTTGCAGCCAGCAAACGCAAGAGATGCAGAACCAAATCGACTCACTCACCAACCTCGTCAAGATGCAAGAGAGCCAGTTGGCAAGCACCAACGACTTCATCGACCTCATGAACGTGTCAATGGACAGCGTTGTCATGGCAGACGGACGCTTCATCATCGGTGCCAATCAGGATGGCGTTCCCTCAAATGCCGTAAAGATGAGAGAGAACATCGATGCCTATGGTGAGATGTTGAAGAACCAGCGCAACCGCATCGAGGAACTTGAGAAGCAGATCAAGGACAACAACGATGCTGCCAGCAAGAAGATGAAGGCCATGATTGCCAAGATGAAGGCACAGATCGATGCCAAGGACGTTGAGATCGCACGCCTGAAGGACGAGGTGGAAAACAACCGTCTCAACATCGCCGAACTGGAGCGTCGCAATGTCACCCTTACCCAGAACATGGCAACACTCTCGGTACAGAACATGATGCAGCAGGAAGAACTCGAGCAGGCCAACGCCAAGCTCAATACCGGTTACTATATCGTGGCAACCAAGAAGGAACTAAAGGAGAAAGGCATCATGAGCGGAGGTTCGTTACTGAAGAAGTCTAAGCTCAGCTTGAACGACGTAAACCCCAACGACTTCGTCAAGGTTGACATAAAGAACACCAATACAATACAGATTCCCAGCAAGTCATCAAAGATCCTCACACAAGTTCCTGCTGACAGCTATACCCTCCAGGTTAATGCCAACGGCACCAGCACCATCGTCATCAATGATGCCGCACGCTTCTGGAGTCTGAGCAACTTCCTGGTTATCCAGTATTAAGCAATGAAATACATTAGTTTCCTGCCCGAAAGTTTCATTTCTGAACGGGCAGGAAACTTTTACTCATCTAAATCTAAAAACATCTATGCCATTCTGTAAAAAATGTGGGGCACAAGTACCACCCAACGCAAGGTTCTGCCGTGGTTGCGGACAACCTGTAGTACTCCCCCAAGCGGCACAAACACCGCCCAAACCTGCTCCCGTAAAACCCAATCCTCAACCACAACCTGCTCCCGTGGCACCCACACCACAACCGCAACCTGCTCCCGCGGCACCCACGCCACAACCGCAACCTGCTCCCGTGGCACCAAGACCCACACAGGAATTTCCGAATTTCCCCGAGGACAACATTCAGGCAAGACCACAAAAGAAAGGAAGCAAGTTGCCGCTCATCATTGCCCTTGTCGTACTACTTTTGGGCGGTATCGGAGCATGCCTGTGGTTCTTCGTCTTCGACAAGAAGGATGAAACAAAACCTGCAGAAGCGGCTCAAACAACCGTGGTAGATGACAAGCCTGCAAAGACCGAAGCGCCAGTAGCAACAGCCACAGTCAAGGAAGAGGCACCTGCTCCCGTTCAGGAAGAGGCACCCGCCGAACCCGCTCCCGTTGAGGTTGAAAGCAAACCTGCCCAGTCACCCTTCAGCACAACCGACGTGCCCAAGGATGCAGACTTCAAGAACTGGTATATTGGCAATGCCCAGACAAAAGGCAAGCCCAAGGGAGCCAACAGCATTGCCGACTTCAGTGCTATTACCGGTTCATGGAAGGTGCTTTTCTTCCAAGACCCAAAAAACAAATACGGCGTGAAAGCATACACTTATGCCAACGTGACCATTGATGGAAGTGCAGAGAAACTGACATACAGCATCAAGCGTCATTCTACCCGTTTCCTCACCACGAACGAAACGGTCAAAGAGACAGATGTGGACGATGTCTTCAATGGCAAATGGAAGAGTGGAAAGCTGACTGCCAGCGGAGCCGGTTCGCTTACCATCTCTGCCTTCTGGCAGCAGAATGGCAAGCAGTATGCCACCGGCACATTTGACAGTCCCGACGGCATGCCGGTATCAATAGGCATGGTTCGTCCATAGCAGATAGTCTGAACAACTTTGGCCTTGGCTTAGGCTTTAGCTTTAGCATTTGCTTTGGCATTAGATAAATACTAATGTCTAAAAACTAAAATACAAAACCTCGGAAATACAGCTGTACTTCCGAGGTCTTTTTTATTGTTATGACAAAGTCAACGGACAAAAGACAACCGATGCGGGACTCGTTGACTTATTGTCTTGTTGACCCAACGACTTGTTGACTTATCGACTCGTTGACTTGTTGTCTCGTTGACCCAACGACTTATCGCTTATCGACTCGTTGACCCAACAACTTTTCGTCTTATCGATTACTTCTTCTCAAGAATCTTGTTGATGATAACATCAATGTCATGTATATCAAATTCACCATTTTCATTAAGGTCATAGATAGGCAATTGTACCCATTTCGCTACATCAGCTATGCTTATCTTGCCATCGTATGTCACGTCACCCAGCTGATAATTTGAATATAGGGTGTCCAATCTGTTGATTTTATGCTGAAAGTTTTTCTTTTCTTTTGCTTAGTGGGTTGGGCTTAAGATGTTTGGCTTTCCATTGAGCAATATCATTCATTCTTGTTCTTTCCATGACGGATTTGATGCTTACTTTTTCTGCGCTCTCTAAAGTTGCGTATTTATCTGTCAGAGGCAATACCAATACGGATTCAGTAAAGCCGCACACCTTGCATGTTGACAGAACAGACTTACCCAAACTGAGCTTTGATTCTATTATATCCGACGAGATGTAATGCACAGGGTGTTCTTCAGTCAGCAATTGACTCTCCTTATCAAGATACGAGATGAGCAATCCCATAAGTCCTATCTGCCTTGTATTTCCGCATGAGAGCTTTGACTTTA
>JAZUKS010000128.1:0-21113 GCA_045643405.1 Bacteroidaceae bacterium
ATCCTTATCAAGATAAGCGACCGTCTGCATAATATGCGTACACTGGGCAGTCAGTTGCCCAACAAGCAATACAAGATTGCGGGCGAAACGCTCTATATCTATGCTCCTTTGGCCAACCGCCTGGGTCTGAACCGTGTCAAGGAGGAACTCGAGGACTTGAGCTTCCGCTACGAGCACCCAGATGAATACAGCGAGATAAAGGAGCGATTGGCCTCTATGGAGGCGCATCTGCACGATATTTTTGAGGAGTTCATCTCACCTATTCGTGAGAAACTGGATGCAGCTGGCATTCACTACCATATCAAGGAACGCATCAAGTCGCCTTATTCCATCTGGAACAAGATGCAGAAGAAGCATGTGGTCTTTGAGGAGATCTACGATATCTTGGCCGTGCGTATCGTCTTCACTCCCGCAGAGGGGGCTACCAACGAACAGGAGATTGCTGAGTGCTTCCAGATCTATGCTTTGGCAAGCAGTATCTATAAACCTCATCCCGAGCGTCTGCGCGACTGGCTCTCGCATCCTAAGGCAAATGGTTATCAGGCTTTGCAGAGTACCTTGATGGGTAAGCAGGGGCGATGGATTGAGGTACAGATTCGTTCACAGCGCATGGACGAGATGGCAGAACAGGGTTTTGCCGCTCATTGGAAATACAAGGAGGGCAGTAAGACATCGACTGACAGCGAGAACGAATTGGATAAGTGGTTGGGCACCATCAAGGAGATTCTGGATGATCCTCAGCCTAATGCCATCGATTTCCTCGATGCCATCAAACTGAATCTATACGCTTCTGAGATATTCGTCGTCACTCCCAAGGGTGACTTCCGTACGATGCCCATGGGCTGTACGGCTCTCGATTTCGCATTCTCAGTACACACCTTCGTCGGTACTCATTGTATGGGCGTCAAGGTCAACCACAAACTGGTTCCCCTGAGTCATGAACTGGCCAGTGGCGATCAGGTGGAGGTGCTTACGTCGCGCGACTTGAAGGTGCAACCGGAGTGGCTGTCTTTCGTGACTACCGGTAAGGCTCGCACCAAGATAATGAGCATCCTGCGCAAGCGTGACCGTGAGTTGCAGAAGCAGGGTGAGGAAATACTGAGTACATTCTTTGAGAAATACGGTATTGAGATAAATAGCATCAACGTTGACAAGCTTTGCGTCTTGCACGACATTGTTACCCGTGAGCAATTGTACACGGCTATCGGAAAGGCCGAGGTGGTACTCGGTGCTCCGGATGTATCAGTACTGAAGGAAACGGGCCAGGGCAAACGTCGTTGGGGCAAGTACCTGAATTTCTTTACGCGCAAGCAGAAGGAGAACCAGGAGGCGAATGACAAGAAGTCTGCTACGGTTAATTCTGATAAGGAAGTGGACCAGTCGCAGGCAAAAACAGCTCCCGCTCCGAAGAAGAAGGTCAAGAAGGCACCTCTCTTGCTGAACGAAGAGACCATTGGACGTTATGTTATGTGCCCCATCTGTCACCCCATCCCCGGCGACGAGGTATTGGGTTATCAGGAAAGCGACGAGCGTATCGTCATTCATAAGCGTAGTTGTGAGGTTGCCAATAAGTTGAAGGCAAGCTTCGGCAATCAGATTTGGGCTGTGGATTGGGATACGCACAAGAAACTCTTCTTCCAGGCTACCATTCAGATTGACGGTATTGACCGTATTGGCGTACTGCACGAAATTACCGGTGTGCTGTCGCAACAGTTGAATGTAAACCTGCCTCGTCTGCTTATAGAGACTCATGACGGCATCTTCCGTGGTGAGATTCAGTTGGAGGTGCACGATGCTGAGGACGTACAGTCAATCTGCAAGAAACTCAAGAAGATTGATGGCATTGATGCCGTAGCACGTATCAGTTAAGGGAAAAAAGATGAAGGGTATTGCACCACTTCATCTTATACCTTATATTATATAGTAGTCAAGTATAGGTCCTGTTGATTGCCTATGTCGGCTTTGAATTGTCTATGAGGATCAGTCGTCTCGTTGACTCGTCTTGCCCCCACTTCGTTCTACAAACATCCCTTCGGACTGAACGGACTTTTTGTCTTGTAGACTTGTAGTCTTGTTGACTTGTTGCCCCCCAAAGAACGCTTACTGCACAGAGTCAAGTTCCTTCTTGATGGCTGTAAGTTCTGCTCGGATGGCAAGCAGTTTCTGCATCACCTCAGACACACCGGTAACTCCCTCGCGGTTCTTCTTGATGGTGTCACGAGCGGTTGAGAGCTTCATGCCACGAACCTTGACAAGGTTGTACACGAGGCGAATCTCTTCGATGTCATCCTTGGTGTACTGTCGGATGTTGCGACCGCTTTTCTTGGGCTTGATGGTGGGAAAAACCTTCTCCCAGTATCGCAACAAGGTATCGCTTACACCTATCATCTCTGACACCTCGTGGATGGTATAATATATTTTTGTTTCTTTGTTCGGAGTGTATGCCATAAGGCTTTTGATTTATTGAGATGCTTTTATGATGGGGCTTCTTTTTTGTTTTTCTTTGCAAAAGTAACAAAAAAATATAATACAAAGTACACTAAACCAAGTTTTTTTTGTAATTTTGCGCGAAATTTTATGAATCCTAATATGTTAACAGCAAAAGAAATCCGTGACTCGTTCAAGAAGTTCTTCGAAACGAAAGATCACCTTATCGTTCCTTCTGCCCCTATGGTAATCAAGGACGACCCTACACTTATGTTTACAAACGCTGGTATGAACCAGTGGAAAGATATCATCTTGGGTAGCCGCGACCCCGAGCCCCGTCGCCGTGCCGATACGCAGAAGTGTCTGCGTGTGAGCGGTAAGCACAACGACCTCGAGGAGGTTGGTCATGATACCTATCACCACACCATGTTCGAGATGCTCGGCAACTGGTCATTCGGTGACTACTTCAAGGAAGGTGCCATCGATATGGCTTGGGAGTATTTGGTTGACGTACTGAAACTCGATCCCAAGGACTTGTATGTAACCGTCTTCGAGGGCAATGCTGAGGAGAACTTGGTTCGTGATGATGAGGCTGCCAACTTCTGGCTGAAGCACGTACCCGCTGACCATATCATCAATGGTAACAAGCATGACAACTTCTGGGAGATGGGTGATACCGGTCCATGCGGTCCCTGTTCAGAGATTCACCTTGACAGCCGTACTCCCGAGGAGAAGGCAAAGGTGCCCGGACGTGAGTTGGTGAACAAGGATGACCCACAGGTTATTGAAATCTGGAACATCGTGTTCATGCAGTACGAGCGTAAGGCTGACGGTCATCTTGAACCTCTCGGCATGAATGTAATTGATACCGGTATGGGCTTTGAGCGTTTGGTTCGTGCCATCCAGGGCAAGCATTCAAACTATGATACCGATGTCTTCCAGCCTCTGATCAAGGCTATGGGCGACATGGCTGGTGTGAAGTATGGTGAGGATGAGAAGAAGGATGTCGCTTTGCGCGTAATCGTTGACCACCTTCGTGCTATTGCATTCAGCATCGCCGACGGTCAGTTGCCCGGCAATGCCAAGGCTGGTTATGTTATCCGTCGTATCTTGCGTCGTGCCGTACGTTATGGTTACACCTTCCTCGGTCAGAAGCAGGCATTTATGTATGCCCTCGTTCCCACTCTTATCCAGGAGATGGGTGATGCCTTCCCTGAATTGCCCGCACAGAAGGACCTCGTTATGAAGGTAATGAAGGAGGAGGAAGACTCATTCCTGCGTACCTTGGAGAACGGTATCCGTCTGTTGAACGGCGTAATGGAAGAAACCAAGGCTGCTGGCAAGACTGAGATTGCTGGTGACAAGGCATTTACCTTGTTCGATACTTATGGTTTCCCTCTCGACCTTACCGAGCTGATCTGCCGTGAGAATGGCATGACAGTGGATGAGGCTGGTTTCAATGTAGAGATGCAGAAGCAGAAGGATCGTGCCCGCAATGCAGCTGCTGTGGAGAACGGTGACTGGGTTGAGGTTAAGGGTCAGCAGGTTAGCGAATCTGAGTTTGTGGGATGGGATTATACTGAGTACTCATGTCGCATCCTCCGTTATCGTCAGGTAACCCAGAAGAAGCAGACTTACTATCAGTTGGTTCTCGACAAGACTCCTTTCTATGCAGAGAAGGGTGGCCAGGTAGGCGACCGTGGTGTTTTGGTTAACGGTGACGAGACCATTGAGATTATCGATACAAAGAATGAGAATAACTTGGCAGTTCACATCACCAAGACATTGCCCAAGAATCCCGAGGCAGAGTTCATGGCTTGTGTGAATGTAGAACTCCGTCATGCCAGTGAGGCAAATCATACTTGCACCCACTTGCTCGACCAGGCATTGCGTCAGGTGTTGGGCGACCACGTAGAGCAGAAGGGTTCTTTGGTAACTCCCGAGTCTCTTCGTTTTGACTTCTCTCATTTCCAGAAGGTTACCGATGAGCAGATTCGCGAGGTAGAGCGTTTGGTAAATGCCAAGATCCGTGAGGATATTCCTTTGCAGGATCATCGTAATGTGCCTATTGAGGAGGCGAAGAAACTGGGTGCTATTGCCCTCTTCGGCGAGAAGTATGGCGACCACGTTCGTGTGGTTCAGTTTGGCGATAGCGTAGAGTTCTGTGGTGGATGTCACGCTAAGTCTACTGGCCGAATTGGTATGGTGAAGATCCTGACCGAGAGTAGCGTTGCTGCCGGTGTTCGTCGTATCGAGGCTATTACAGGCGCAAAGGTAGAGGAGATGCTCTATGCTATGATTGATACTGCAAACGAACTTCGTGGCATTCTGAATAATGCTCCCGACGCTAAGGTGGCCATCCAGAAGACTTTGACAGAGAACAGTGCATTGAAGAGCCAGTTGGAGGCTTTGATGCGTGAGAAGTCTGCTCAGATAAAGAAGACCATGATTGCTGAGGCAAAAGATATCAATGGCATCAAGGTACTGAAGGCTATTGTTCCCATGCCCGCTGATGTAGTTAAGGATCTCGCCTTCCAGTTGAAGGGTGAGGTGGAGAACTGTCTTGTTGTTATCGGTTCTGTGTTCGACGAGAAGCCATTGCTGACTGCTATTGCGACAGAAAGCGTTGTGGCAAATGGCGTGAATATCGGTAAGAACATCCGTGAGGCTGCTAAACTCATCCAGGGTGGTGGTGGCGGTCAGCCCCATTTTGCTACCGCTGGTGGTAAGAACCCCGAAGGCATTTCAGCAGCAGTTGATAAGTTGATTGAGATCTTGACTGCATAAGAAAAAAGGAATCATAAAATATAAAGAGTAGTAAAAGAGACGGAATAATCGTGAAGTGCGCAAGTCACGATTATTCCGTTTCTTTTACGTTACCAATAACAGAAGAATCAACAAAAGCTCCCAAATACTCCATTTTCTTGGGAAAGTTTTTGCTGCTATACTTTTTTTTTGTACTTTTGCGAAAGAACATTAATGTTGATTTGATATGGGAACTCTCGGACTGCAGGAAAGATACGTAAATTTCTATACTGATTTTGCTTTCAAGAAATTGTTCGGAACGGAGATAAACAAGGAGTTGCTTATCAGCTTCCTTAATTCTCTTTTTGATGGCCAGGAGGTCATCAAGGACCTTACATATCTTAATCCGGAACAGCTTGGAGAGGCGTATACCGAGCGTAAGGCTGTCTTTGACGTGTATTGCGAGAACGAGAATGGCGAGAAGTTCATCGTCGAGATGCAGAATGCCCGTCAGGACTTCTTCAAGGACAGAAGTGTCTATTACTCCACATTCCCCATCCGGGAGTATGCGGAGAAGGGCAACTGGAACTTCAAACTTGGGCGTATCTATTGCGTGGGCATCCTCAATTTCAGTTTCGACGAGGACAAGGCCTCACCCAGCTATCGCCACACGGTGAAACTGGCAGAGATTGAGACCGGAAAGGTCTTCTATGACAAGCTGACCTTTGTGTACCTCGAAATGCCAAAGTTCATTAAGGAAGAGGACGAACTCACCTCCCTTAACGACCGATGGCTCTATGCCATAAAGCACCTATCCAGACTCTTCGAGCGTCCCAGGGCTCTTCAGGAGAAAGTCTTTGAGCGTCTTTTCGAGCAGGCAGAGATTGCCAAGTTCACCCCTGTAGAACGCCAGAGTTACGAGGAGAGCCTCAAGAATCTTCGTGACTGGTTCAGTGTGATGGAGACGGCCAAAAAGCAAGGCTTTGAAAACGGCCTCGTAGAAGGACTCTTAAAAGGACACGAGGAAGGACTCGTAAAAGGACGCGAGGAAGGACTCGTAAAAGGACGCGAGGAAGGACTCGTAAAAGGACGTGCAGAAGGACGTGCAGAAGGACGTGCAGAAGGACGTGAGGAAGGACGTAGTGAAGGTGTTATATCTGTTGCCCTTAATCTTAAGGCTATGGGACTGTCAACAGAACAGATAATTAAAGCCACAGGCCTTACGGCGGATGAAATAGAGAACCTATAGTAGATACTTAGCTAATAATTCAAACATCCCTCAAATATTTCATTGCCTATGACATAACCCGATAATGAATCCCCGACCAATGCTGAGCGGAAGAGCTGTGCAGTAGGTCAAGACATAATATAACTTGGACTTAGGTCCTTGTTCTCGACTCTTACAAATTCGCCAAATTTATAACTACAGAGAACAAGCGACGGAAGGTTCACGTCTTATGGGCGTGAACTGTTCGTGCTTTTCATGTAGTAGGGCGTTTGGCGATGCCTGTAAGAGCGGAAAAGCAATCGAGCAGTTCCGCCTTTTTTGTTGGCAAAGCAAAAGCCGCATATTTTGTGCGAATCTGTGAGATTGAATTAAGAAAGATTGACTAAACTTCATGAATCAGAAAGATGCATCTCTACACTGATTTTATTAATATTCAAATTCTTATAACATTTGTCAACAAAAAAAGTAATGAACATGAAAAAATTATATTTGATTCTGATGGTGCTTGTTGCAAGCCTGTCAGTCAGTGCTCAAAGCATTAAACTCTACAAGAACGGTTTTGTGGAACGTGAGATGGATATTTCAGCAGTGGATAGTATCGTGTATTGTCCTGGCGACGACGAGTCATTGCCTATATTGGGGTATTATGGCTATATGGATAAGGATACATACAAATCTACAACCTTGAGTACTGAGGAAAAACTGAATTTAATGATTGAAAATGCGAAGACTAACAAGATTAGGCATAGCGTGTCAGAAGTAAAAGGTCCAACGACTAAGGGGATGTCCATTCCTGTTATGCTGACCAAAGAAAAACATGCTCCATTAATTAGGATGTGGTCATGGGTTGGATGGGCTAATTCCGGTGGTATGTTTCTCCGTATTTTAAATGGTGTGGAAGTTACTACTACCATAGACAATGAGACCTATTATTTATGGTATAATACCGGTTCTTGGACTAGTGAAGAGAGATTAGAGATAACATTAGGTGTTGATTACGGATTATATTCTTTCAAGGCTCAAAGTGAAGAAGAAATTGCCTCTCTTACAGCCGATGATTTCCAACCTTTGTATTCTACCCTGTCAAGAGTAGAATATCCTGCAAATAGTTACATTGTCGTACTAACTCCACAACCTAAGGGTTATAACGGCTATCGCGGATATACCCCTTGGTCACAAAACACCTCGTATGATTCGCAAGATTTGTCAGAAGGAACAGATGCAATGGGCAAGACAAAAGTCATAAATGGAAAGACTTACTATCAGTGGTATGCAAAGCCTGTAACAATAGATGGCATTGAGTATATTACTATTCATGCTGATTTTGATATCACGAAGTAAATTTGAATTCAAACATGAAAACAAAGATATTTCTCATAACCGCCTTGTTGGCTGCTGGTTTGTCCGCACAGGCGCAAAGCGAGCAGATGGTGGAAGCCGTATCGCCTTCAAAGCAGGCGGAGCTGCCATTGCAGAACTGCCCAAAGTTGGTGATAGGCACAACAGAATTGACCTTCACAGATAATAAGAATGAGACAACGTTCTCGGCCAGCGAGCGACTGGTGATCCGTATCAAAAAAGTAAAGAAGAAGGGGGACGTGAACGATGACGGCAAACGAAGCATTGCAGACGTGACAACTCTCATTGACATGCTTCATGGCAATACACCGAAGACTAGTGATGCAGACGTGGATGGTGACGGCCTGGTGAAAACCTCCGACGTGACGACCCTCGTGAACATTGTCCTAAGTCAGCCAGCAGAGGCTGCGGCCAAAGCAAAGCGTACGGTGGAAGAGTAGTAGTGTCCTTGAGCTTGGCGCTACTGCACAAGCATGCCAAAGACAGAGAATAACAGCAGCTATCGCTTCGCATTGAAGCAAGATAGCTGCTGTTACTATAATAAATAAGGTGAACACCTGCGGTCTGCCGAATACTTACGTGCCAACAGCCCAACAGAGCTGCATGCTACAATTATTCCACTTGTTCCTTCGGCCAGTTGATGAGGAATACCTTCTCTGTGGCACGGGTGAGGGCAGTATAGAGCCAGCGGAAATAGTCGGGAGTGAGCATGTCCTCCGTGATGTAGCCTTGGTCTATGTAAACATGTGCCCATTGTCCACCCTGTGCCTTATGACATGTCACGGCATAAGCGTATTTCACTTGTAAGGCATTATAATGTACATCATTGCGGAGGGCTTGCATGTGTACCTTGCGGTTTGTGATGTCGGGATAGTCCTCCCATACAGCATTAAATAGGTGGTCTTGTTGCTCACGGGTTAGGGCAGGAGCCTCAGACTGCAGCACATCCAGCAACACGGTGCAGTCCACCTCGATGTCGTCGTAGTCGGGAAAGCGCAACGTGGCATCGGCAAAGCGAAAACCATATAATGACCTCTCATTGCGGAAACGGCGCACGATGGCCATGTCACCATTGGCAATGAAAGTGCCAGAGTCGGACGACGTTGGCTTTCCCTCTTGGGGGGAGGGATTGGTGGTGTGTGGATTATCAGCTGGGGACTGTGGCGTATTTTCCTTCATCCAGTAGTAGTTGTTCTTTACTACGATTAGTTGGTCCCCACTACTCAGTTCCTCCTCGTACCCTAAAATGCGACCACGTATTCCCAGGTTGAATATGTTGGCACGCTTGTTGCTTCGGGTGATTACGATAGTCTCGTCTTGCCCGGCATGATAGTAACTCTCTTCCAGTCGCTCTATGAGATCGTTACCCATCACCACCTCAATGTCGGCAAACGGAGCTACATTCAGTTGGGGAAACTGCAACATGTCGTCCGTCTGGATGAGATTGCGCAGCATCGTGGCATTCCATAGTATGCCCGATTCGCTGATTTGTCGCACCACCTGTGTCAGGTGGCAATGTGTAACTTTCAGTCCGTAGCCTGACAGAGCCCTCTCGTCAAGAGCCTGACTCAGTTCTTCGCCTACGGGGGGGAGCTGTGCAGAGTCACCCACCAAAATCAATCTGCAGTTTTCACCACCATATACATATTGTATAAGATCGTCGAGCAGGCGACCCGTGCCAAACATACCACCCGAAAGTCCCTCGTTGGCAATCATCGAAGCCTCGTCCACTATGAAGATGGTTTGCCGTATCAGTTGCGATGGGTTAAGCGAGAAGGTGGAGTTGTTGCGTGCAAACGTCAACTCTTTCTCTTCGTCTCCTACTTCGACGGTTGTCTGTGTGAATGCCACTCCAGCCGTCTCACGGTAGATGCGACGATGGATGGTAAAGGCTGGTTCGTCGGCATGAAGCGAGAATACTTTTGCGGCTCTTCCCGTGGGGGCCATCAGCACCACCCGCTGTTTTAGCTCAAGCAGCGACTTCACAATGGCACCTACCAAAGTGGTTTTACCCGTGCCCGCATAGCCGGTTAGCAGAAACAAAGACTCCGTCTGTCGGGAGAGCAGAAAATCGGCAAACTCTGACACCGTATTTCTTTGCTCTTTTGTAGGTTTCAATGCAAATTTTTGCTCTATAAGGCTCTCTAATTGCGTATTTGCCATCTTTTTTATAAAAAAAATGCTTTTAAAGTCGGTTATTCAAATAATTTGTCTTATTTTTGCGATGCGAATATAAATAAAAAAAATAAAATAGCATCATGAAAACAGTAATTAATGTGATTTTATGTGCCTGCGCAGCCGCATTGTTGTGGATCTGCGTCAGAAGTATTACTGATGACCAGGCTGTAGACGACCAGATCAATGCTCGTAAGAAGGTAGTCATTGCTCGTTTGCTCGACATCAAGAAAGCCGAGGAGGCTTACAAGGAGCAGCACGACACGACCCTCCTTTATATTGATGAGGAGTCACAGGAGACCAGACAGGCTACCATGGGTGCTTATGCTGAGAATTTCGACGTTCTGATCGAGTTCTTGAAGACTGCTCGCTACCCCGAGAAGATTTCAAAGGAGGGTCAGATTCAGGAGGCAGCTCAGCGTAAGGGTTGGACTGAGAAGAAGGTTGCAAACCACATCTACGAACTTCGCAAGCAGGGTATGAGCGATGCTGCTATCCGTGAGCGTTTGATCGCTGATGAGCTTCCCGGTGTATGGTGTGATACTGTTTGGGCAGAAAACCCAATCAAGGCTCTTTTCGGCCGTGCAGACTATCCCGTGGATTCTTTGCGCTACATCCCCTTCTCTGACGAGTTGGGTAACGGCTTCATTGAGTTCGAGCTTGCAGGTCAGGTTCACTACAAGATGGGTATTCCTATGAACTACGTTATGGAGTGCGCTGCTCCCTTTGGTACATTCCTCACTAAGGAGGGTCTTGGTCCCATCGGTGACAACAAGCGTAAGAACATGACTGTTTACGAGGAGGAGCGTGGTGCTTATCCCGGCTTGAAGATTGGCGATATTGCTAACTGGAACAATAATGCCGGTAACTGGGAATAATTTAATCAATCATAGTTTATCCATCCGCATTACTGCGGGTGGATTTTCTTTTTTTGTCACCGAGTCCATCTCTGGTGATTCTGTTCATCGTGAAGATTATACGAAGCGCGATGACGAAACGTTGAGTCACGCATTGGGCAAGATGCTGGTGAGTTCCACCATTCAGCGTTTTGTATTTAATAAGGTACAAGTGGTTGTTGATACGGATATCACTTGCATCCCTTTGGAAGAGTTCAATGCGGATGATGTTGACTCTTTGTATCAGCTTGTGTTCGACAAAACCGTCGCAGAGGCAAACAAGGTTTGTTGCACTCAGTTGCCGTCGATAGGTGTTGTCGGACTTTTTTCGGTCCCTAACGAAGTTTGCGAAACTGTTTGGGAGGTTTTCCCAGAGGCAACATTCACAAATACGTGTTCTGTTGTCCTTGAGCGTAGTTTGGCATTCAGTCAGATGCATCCGGAAACGAGCAGTCCCCTTTTTGTATTCTTGCAGAGCAACAAGATGTTTGTGTACTCAATCTTTGAGAACCAGTTGCTCTTTTTCAATACTTTCACCCTGGAGAACGAGCAGAACGCTCTGTACTTTATGCTCTCTGTGTGGAAGGAACTGAAATTCGACCCTCGTGGCAATGCTTGTCACATAGCCGGCGACGATCTTATGCGTACCGCAGAGCTCGCTGATTCAGCGCATGAGTATTTGCTCCATGTGGATGTTACCAATGAAATAGGAATAGAGTAGAAAACTTCAGGCAGTTCAGAAGGCAGGAGTTCAGTAGTTCAGAAGGCAGGAGTTAGGGAGTCTATAGTTAAAAAGACGGGTGTTCAGAGGTCTGTAGTTAAGAAGTCTGAAGTCACGACTCATCTCTATCTTCTGAATTTCATATTCAGCATTCTTTTTCTTGTTTTCTATCTTTTTCTTTTTTCCTCTTAGTTAGAAATTCTTCATTAACCCTTTTTTTGTATGAGAGTTATCACTGGAAAATATAAAGGGAGGCACTTTGACGTGCCTCGTTCTTTCAAGGCACGTCCTACCACCGACTTTGCCAAGGAGAACGTGTTTAATGTGTTGAATAGTTACGTCGATTGGGATGAAGGTCCTACGGCCTTAGACCTCTTCTCCGGCACTGGAAGCATCACGCTGGAGCTTCTTTCGCGTGGTTGCAGTCAAGTGGTCAGCGTGGAGAAAGAACGCCTCCATCATGGCTTTATAAAGGGCTTCCTGGAGAAGTTAGGTGACAATAACGGCATTGCTATCTGTGGTGATGTGTTCAAGTACGTGTCACGTTGTAATGAGAAGTTCGACATTGTCTTTGCAGACCCTCCATACCAGTTGGAGAACCTTGCTGACTTGCCTGATATCGTGCTCGACCGCGGACTTATCAAGGAGGATGGCGTCTTCGTCCTGGAACATGGCAAAACCAACGATTTCTCAAACCACCCTCATTTCTTGGAGCATCGTTCGTGGGGTAGCGTAAATTTCTCTTTCTTTAGGTAGTCAACAAGGCTTTGGGGCAATAGGGCAATGAGGCAGGCCACTACGCCCTCGGGAGAACCCGAGGGAACGGGGACGTTCCTGCCAACGGTGTAGCCTTACCTGCGCCTTTTTTCTGAAAGACAAGAATAGGACAGTAAACAAAAAAAGCAGAACAAGGTAAAATAGATAACGGACAGCAGTCATTTCGACTACTGTCCGTTATGCTTTTATTACT
This sequence comes from Bacteroidaceae bacterium, assembly GCA_045643405.1. GTDB lineage: Bacteria > Bacteroidota > Bacteroidia > Bacteroidales > Bacteroidaceae > Physcousia. The sequence continues at coordinate 12,522 of JAZUKS010000128.1, forward strand.
TATTGTTGAGTATAAACCTCGTTGGTTTATAAACCGACTTGTTGTCTTGTTGACACGTTGTCTTGTTGTTTTGTTGCTCCAAAGACTTGTTGTCTTCCTTAGAATCGACCGCCGCCGAAACCGCCTCCGCCGAAGCCACCGCCACCGCCGAAGCCGCCGCCTCCACCGAAGCCACCGCGACCGCCACCGAAGCCGCCGCCGAAACCGCCCATGCCACGGCGAGCTTCCTTGCTACCCATGAGGTTGAGGCGATAGATGAAGTGAACCATGAAGTAACTGTTGATGTTGTTGGTGTAGGTATCGCTACGTGAGTACTCACTGATTTGACGGCTTACGTTGCTACGCTGGTGCAGAATATCGTTCCACTCAATCTGGATGGTTGCAGCGTTACCCTTCAAGAAGCTCTTCTGCAAGGTTGCATTCCAAATGAGTTCTTTGGTGTTCATGTTGTCGTCCTGGTAACCGCGACGATCCTGCTCGGTGATGTTGGTGGTGAAGGTAACGCTCCAGGGGAACATCAAGGTTGCACTACCACCATAGTTAATCATCCAAGTATTCATGTTGTTGTTAGTCTGCGAAGTACTGCGAGTTGTGTTGTAGTTAACACCACCGTTGGCAGTAATGTCGATAGAGTAACGGTCGTCGTAGAAGGTGTAGCGATAGTTCAAGCGAAGGTTATCACCGATGGTTGTAGTCTTGGTTGCAGCCTCGTTGAGAGGAGTTGCAGCGAAGAGCTTGTCCATGTTAACGCGGTTGGTAACAGGGTCGATGAACTGTGTCATGTCGGCACTTGTATTGGTGCTGAGGTAACCCAGACGATAGTTGTAGTTTGCATTGATGTTGTTTGACAAGTTCCAGAACTTGTTGGAACCCAATGCGGTGTTGAAATAGATGCTACCATTTGTGCTCCAGTTACCATCGATGTTCATGGGGCGTGTGTAGTTAGCACCCGATGACTGATCGTAGATGGTGGCAGAGCTGATGCTGTTCTTGGTATTGTTGTAACCAGCACGAACATTCCAACTGGTCTGTGTCTCCATCAGGTAGCCGTTGTAGTCGATGCTTACGCTGTTATTCCAGCTGCTGCGCAAGCCTGCGTTACCAGTGCTGATGCGAAGGGGATTGCTGTCATCGGTAACCTCCATCAACTGTGTCATGCTGGGCTGGCTCATACGAGCGTTGTAGTTGATGCGCATCTGGCTGACGTTGCTGATCTTCCAGCGGAAGTTGATGCGGGGAGCCCAGTTGAAGGTGGTGCGGGTAACGGTGGTGTCGAGGTCACCCTTGGTGTAGTTCATCAAGGTGTGCTGAGGCTGAGCGCTGATACCACCATCGAAGCGGATTTCCTGACCATTGTCGAATTTGTTCATATAGCGAAGCATGATGTTCGCGTTGTGGTTGTTCTCCTTATAGGTTGCATACTGGCTGTTCTGAGCATCGATGGTGAGCTGTTGCCAGTCGATACCGCTAGCAAAGGCATTGTTGGGGTTGATGCCATTGGTGAAGATGTCGTACAGGGTTGCCTCGTCTATGATGGCACCAGCATTGTACTGGTCAATCATGTTCTCAAGGTTGTACATTGAGCGATTGTTATCGTTGAAGCGACGCTGGTACTGATAACTGAGCTGCAAGTTGAGGTTGGCAGTCAGAGGCTCGGTATAGCTTACACGAGTATCGATGTTCCAGGTCTTTGAGGGACTGAGTGTGTAGCGGTCCTGCAAGGTATTTCTGTTTTGCTGGTAATACTTGATGCGTGACCAGTTGTAGCTCTCGTTGTCCGACTCGCTGATCTGACCGTTCAGGTTCAAGGTAAGGTTACGGCCGGGAATGCCCAGACGACGGTTGATCTGGATGTTGGCACCGCCGTTGTTGCTGGTACCCAAACTGCGTGTCTCACTCTCGTTGTTGTTTACGCGAATCTCCTCTGCTGAGAAGAGGTTGTCGTCCTTGTAGTCCTGCAAGGGATTGCTGGTGAGCTCGTAGGGGTCCTTGTTGAAGGTAACCGACTCGGTCATACCGTCGCTGTTGTTGACAGAGTGAGAGAAACGGGGACGCAAGGTCAGTGTGGTGAGACTGTCGGGCATCCACTCCATACGCATATCAGCATTGATGCTCCAGTTGTCGTTGTGGTTGTTGTTGAAGTTGTTCTGGAAGGTGCTGGTCTTCTCGTTGAGGAATGTCTCGCTGTTGCCAACCGACATGCTCGATGACTCGCGGGCATTGTAGCGTACGTTACCACCAATCTCAAAGTAACCAGCGGTGTACTGAGGCTGATCGTTACTCCAGGTAACATTCACACCCGTCATGGTGTTGGTAGTTACACCGCTACCAGCTCCAAAACCACCCCAGCGACCAATGCCACCATTGTTGTTGTTGCGGTTGAACATTGCCATGAACTGCAGGTTGTCGTCGAAACGCATAGCAGTCAGGTTGGTTGCATAGAGAGGTTTGGGGAAGTCCAGCTGACGTGACTCACCAGGAATTGCGTCCTGACGAGCGTTACCAGCAGCGAGGTCAACGTTGACGGTCCAACCTTCGCCCATACCCTTCTTGGCAGTAAGGTCGAGCACAGTCTCCTCCTCACCATCATCGATACCGGTGATACGTGAGTAGTCGCTCTTGCGGTCGTATGCCTTAACCTTGTCCACCATCTTGGCAGTAAGGTTCTTGAGGGCAGCTTCCTTGTCATCTCCGAAGAGTTCCTTACCCTTCATCAGAATCTTGCTGACTGTCTTACCATTAATCTTGATGCTACCATCAGAGCCTACCTCGGCTCCGGGAAGCTTGCGAACCAACTCTTCAAGGGTAGAACCCTCGGGAAGGCGGTAGGCATCGGCATTATATACAAAGGTGTCGGCCTTTACCTCTACCTGGGCCAGGGCAGCTGTTACCACAGCGTCCTTCAGCAGTTTAGCGTTGTCGACCAAGGTGATGGTGCCCACGTCAACGGTAGGCTTGTTCTTGGTCAGTGTCAGGTTCTGGAACACAGTCTTATATCCTACGAAAGATGCTTTCAGGATATAGATGCCAGGATTTACGCTAAGGGTAAATGCACCCTTGGTGTCGGTTGCGATACCCGTTGCCTGTGTGCTGTCGGGTTTAAGCAAAACCACGGTAGCATTGGGCATCATCTCGTTTAATTCACCATCGAGCACCTTTCCGCTCACGGTTACTTTCTGGGCTACAGCCACTGCACTGAACATCATTAATACTAACAGTGCCAAATGTCTCATCCTTGCCATAATGATTTGTCGTATTTGTTTTTTTTGTTATTATCGTTTTTTTGTTTCCCGTTGTTATTCGTGGGATTTTCAGTGTGTTGATGCTTGATTCTTAATTCTTAATCCATCAAAACAACCCCGTTTTAACTTCCGGTTACGTTTCTTTGACGCAAAAAACGCAACATGGTTTAATAGGGGACGCAAAAATACAACAATTTTCCCGTTTTGTGATGTTTTTACGTATTTTGTTTTTACCTTTGTACCATAATTAATAAGAAAAATCATTTTTGAACACAATACTTATGGCAAAACAAGAAGTAATCATCAGTCAACATTTGGAAAACAGTTTGGAGCAGGCCATTGCCAAGTGCTCTTACGATCGTCTTTTCGTGCTTACCGACACCACCACGCTTGCGTTGTGCTGGCCTCTGGTCGAAGGGTTCAAGTGCATGAGTGGCGCCAAGATGATTACGATTGATTCTACTGACGAGAACAAGACGCTCGAGAGTGTGTGCCACGTGTGGACGTCCTTGCAACAAGGCGGAGCAACACGCCACTCCCTGCTCGTCAACCTCGGTGGTGGTATGGTGACCGATTTGGGCGGTTTTGCGGCCAGTACCTATAAGCGTGGCATCAAGTACATTAACATCCCCACAACCCTGCTCTCGATGGTTGATGCTTCCGTCGGCGGAAAGACCGGCTTCAACTTTGGCGGTCTGAAGAACGAGATTGGTGTGTTCAACAATGCTTCAAGCGTAATCCTTGACACGACTTTCCTCAAGACGCTCGATTATGACAACATTGCATCGGGCTATGCAGAGATGCTGAAGCACGGTCTTATCAGCAATGTCGAGAATTGGGCAGACTTGCTTAACTTTGACATCGAGAACATCGACTATGCGCGTTTGCAACAGATGGTGGCAGACAGTGTTGCCATCAAGGAAAGGGTAGTGGAGGAGGACCCCACCGAGAAGGGACTTCGCATGATTCTGAACCTCGGACACACCATTGGTCACGCTTTGGAGAGCCTTGCAATGGAGGAGAACCGTACCGTTCTGCACGGCTATGCTGTGGCGTGGGGACTGGTCAGCGAGCTGTATCTCAGTGTTGTAATCGCAGGTTTCCCCACCGACAAAATGCGTCAGACTGTTCAGTTCATCAAGCAGAAATATGGCAACTTCGGTTTTGATTGCAAGCAGTACGACCGTCTCTATGAGTTGATGCGTCACGACAAGAAGAACGAGGGAGATACCATTAACTTCAGTCTTCTGGGTAATATCGGAGACATCCGCCTCAAGCAGACTGCCACCAAGGAGCAGATCTTTGAGGCACTCGACTTCCTTCGTGAAGGATAAAAGACCCCCTCTGCCCTTAGGGCATCTACCCCTCTATGGGCAGAGGCTGGCGCGAGGGTAGGAGGCTTTAATTGGTTTCTTCCGAGCAGTCTCCGAGCAGTCTGTAGTCCTACTCCAATAAAACGGAGATTAAAATCCAATCAAACAACAATGTTTTTCGCGAATCATTGGACTTTGATAGGACTTTGGGTACAAACTGCACGCAGAAGGGACGTAGGAAGATTACCTTTTTATCATAACTAAAAACAACTAATAACATACCCAAGCGGGACAAATTGTGTTTAGTTGCTTTTTTTTTGTCATTCTGGTACCAAAAGTGAAAATAATTTATTATTTTTGCACAATAAATACAGACGTGAAGATACGTGCCTGATATCTGCTTAATGAGAAACTATTTTTTATTACTAACTTACAAACATTTATTCGTACAATGAGAAAATTATTCCTTTCATTAGCATCGTTGCTGATGAGTACGGCATCATTTGCTCAATGGTCCAAGCCAGCTACGCCAACAGCGCAGCCCTTGACTGTGGGTGCAGAGTGCTACCTCTTCAATACCGGTGCAGAAGGTTTCTTCGTGGGAGCCAATGAGTATGGAACACGTGCCAGCGTGAGTGGCGTTCTCGGCCACAAAGTCGTTATTGAGGCTGGCAGTGATGCAGACTCCTATTACCTCACCAACTATGTGCTTGAGGGGTGGATGGCCAGTCAGTGGGGTTACATGTTCCTTGACAACAGTCTTGAATCCATCTATGTCGACAACACCAAGACGGGCAAGACGGACAATCAGTACACCTTTAGCAACAAGGGTGGCAATGTCTATCAGATAGGTTTGTCTTCGGCTAATGCCAACTATAACGATGAGTTGATGGCATACCTTGGCGTTGTGCCCGAACGTCAGGACACGCGTCTCTATTTCTGCAATCCCGCAGCATTGGACTACAGCTACAGCGGTTGCCAAATCAACTGGATTTTTGTCAGCACTGCCGACTACAACAACTATGTTCAGGCCCGTGTACAGTACGACGCAGCCGTTGCATTGGGCAATTGCATAAGCGAGGCAAAGTCGGTCGACGGAACCGATGCAAAGGCTATTGAGGATGCTGAAAAGGTGTACAAGAACACCAGCAGTACCCCCGAGCAACTTGATGCGGCACGTGAAGCGTTGGCAAAGGCTGTCAAGGTGGCCAAGTACAACACCGCAAGTGTCAGCAACCCCGTTGAGATTCTTTCTATCCTGGGCATTGCAACCGACTTCAGCGACGGTCCAACAGGATGGGAGTCAACAACCGGTGCCGTAAACAAGGGTGCAAGCAATGGCAACAATGCTGCCAACTTTGATGTAACCGGCAATCATTATGAAAACTGGAACGGCAATGCCTTCACTCCTGGTAAGATTAGCGCTAAGGCAACCGAGATTCCCACGGGTGTCTATCACCTCAATGCATTGGCATTCAGCAACACTGGTACCGATGCTTATCTCTATGCCGGCGACAGTCGCACGGAAGTAACTGCAACCAAGATTGACGTGGAGCAGTCGTTCGATTGCTATACGGTGGCTACCGATGGCAGTCTGGAGGTTGGTCTCGACATTCCCGTGAAGGGCCCCAATTGGGTAGGTCTTGATAACGTTGCCCTCTATTACTTGGGTAACGAGATGCCTGCTTACGACTATCTGAAGGGCAAGATGACAGAGTCATTGCCCAACTACGAGGAGATGGCAGAGAATCGAGAAATAGCTTTCCAGAAGAGTGTTTACGATGCATACGTGCAGGCTAAGGCTACGCTTGCTTCTGCCAATACTCCCGAGGGTTGTGCATCGGCCGTCAAGGCATTCAACGAGGCTTACGGTGCCCTCAAGTCGAGTGTTGCAGTTTACACCAAGTACCTCAACAAGGTATCTGAGGCTCAGGAGTGGCTGCAGAGTACTACTGGTGAGAGCGAAGACATCGATTTGCTGATTTCGTATATCAGCGATGGACTTACAACAGGTTTCAATGGCAATGGTTCTGCCGACTACATCCTTGAGAATGCAACACTTACCAGTGAGCAGATTGAAAAGGAGTTGACTTACCTGATGGGCATCTTCACCGAGGCTCAGAAGAACAATATGTCCGATGGTGACGATTGCACCAATATGCTTGTGAACCCCAACTTCACCGAGCAGGGCGGTTGGACTGCTGCTCAGGGTATTGAGTGGCCTTTGGGTACAGCCGACTACAAGGTGTTCCAGGCTTGGGGACGTGTTTGCGACGTTTACCAGAACCTTACCGGTTTGCAGAACGGTCTGTATGAGATGAATCTGCAGGCAGTTTATAAGGCAGACGGTGACGAGAACATCCGTCAGACCTATGCCTACATCAACGATTATGACGCATTGATTGGTCTGCCCGAGGAGAATGCCATTATGGGTAGTGCAGAAGATGCCGCTACTGCCTTTGCCGCTGGCACCTATCCCGTTAAGGTGTATGGTTTAGTAACCGACGGCACTATGAAGATTGGTATTGCCAATCGTCTGCGTACTGGCGAAAACGGTGTTCTGTGGGCAGGTGGTGTAAAGCTTACCTTCCGTGCCAAGAATGCCGAGGCATTGGAGAATATGCTGAGCGTTTGCATTCCTGCTGCCGAGAAGAAGACTGAAAGCAAGTGCGGACAGGAGGAAATCAGTATGCTTAACGATGCCATTGGCAATGCCAAGGATGCTGAGGGTGCCAATAGTCAGTACAATGCTTTGGTTGAGTTGAAGAAGGCTATGGATGCCGTTGATGCAGCTACCGACGTATATCAGAAACTGAATGCTGTTACAAAGGATCTTTATAGTGTAATCAACGAAAACCTGCCAGCAAATGCCGATGCTACTACCGTTGCCGAGGCATCTGCCTATCTTGAGGATATCACCGAGGCTTACGGTGCCGGTTCGTTGAGTCAGCCAGAAGCCGAGGAGGCTATTGAGAAGATTGGTTCGTACAAGGTGGCAATCATGATGGGTGGAAGCGCCCAGGAAGAGCAGGATGTTACTTCGCTCATCGTCAACAACAACTTCGATCCCGAGAAGGGCAACAAGGACGAGAAGCGCATCGATGGTTGGACAGTAGAGGGTGCCTTGAATGGCTACAAGAAGTATACCGCTTCGTTCAACAAGGGCACATTCTCTCTCGCTCAGAAACTCACTTTGCCTGCTGGCGATTACAAGGTAACCGTTCACACTTACTACCGTGCAGGTTCTTATGAGGAGGAAGAGGCCAACATCAATGCTGGCAAGGACACTCACCTTTGCAAGTTGTTTGCCAATACCGCCGACAAGAACAACGAGGTGGCAGTACTCAACCTCTCTCACGGTGCCAAGGCCATCACCGCTATCCCCGACCGCATCAACACCAAGACCATCAACGGCATCACCGTTCCCGACGGAACCGATGCTTCCGTGGCTTGTTTCAATGCCGGTTACTATCTCAACGAACTCAAGTTCACCGTGGGTGAGGATGGTAATGCAACTATCGGTTTGAAGCTCGACGAGACCATCGGTACCAACGACTACATCGTTGTGGGTGCATGGAACCTCTACAAGCTTGCTTCAGCACAGACCAAGCAGGATGTGTCTTCGCTCATTGTCAACAACAACTTCGATCCCGAGAAGGGTAACAAGGACGAGAAGCGCATCGACGGTTGGGATGTTTCGGGCGCATTGAATGGCTAAAAGAAGTATACCGCTTCATTCAACAAGGGCACATTCAATCTTGGTCAGAAGCTCACCGGTCTGCGAAAGGGTAAGTACGAGGTAACCGTTCATACCTTCTATCGCGCTGGTTCTTACGAAGAGGAAGAGGCCAACATCAATGCTGGCAAGGACACTCACCTCTGCAAGTTGTATGCAAATACCACCGATAAGAACAATGAGGTGGCAGTAGTCAACCTCTCTGAGGGTGCCAAGGCCATCACCGCTATGCCCGAGGGCATCAACACCAAGACCATCAACGGCATCACCGTTCCCGACGGAACCGATGCTTCTGTGGCTT